>JAEUKG010000243.1 GCA_016794325.1 Myxococcales bacterium
CGTGACCGTCACCGGCCCGAGGTCTTCGGTGGAGCGGAGGGTGAGCTCCCACGCGGTCGAGCGCGGCGCCGGTCGCGCGGGCGCGCTGTCGCCGAAGGGGTCGCCGAACGACGGCCGGCCTTGGCTCGGCCGCTGCGTCTCGCGCACGAGCAGCGGGAACGGCTTGGGCGCGGGCGCGACGAACGAGCGGAGCCACGGCGCGTCCGGCACCGCGAGCTTGGGCACGTCCGCGTCCTTGAGCCGCGGGCTGATCGGGCCCGGTTGGCCGAAGCCCCGCGCGACCGGGCCGATCATCACGCGCGGCGGGCCGCCTTGGTCGACGACGAAGAAGCCGTAGACGGGCTTCTTGGCGCCGACGTACGCGGCCTGCCCGGCGTTGCTCGACGTGTAGTAGTCGGCGACGAAGACGGGATCGAGGAGCCCGTCTTTGCGCTTCGGGAAGAGGTCGAACCACCAGCCCGAGTAGTGGGGCGGGGCGCAGCTGTCGATGCAGCCGGGATCGAAGGGGAGGTACTCGGCGACGAAGCCGAGGAAGCGGTTCTCGTCGGCGGTGAGCGGCTGGCCCGACAGCTCGCGCTCCACGATGCGCGAGAGCACCCGCACCGTGGCCTCGAGCCGCGCGAAGTAGGCGCCGGCGCCGCCCATGTCGTGGGGGTCGAGGCGCGTGATCGCCTTCGCGCCCCGCCGCGCGTAGGCGCCGAGCGCCTCGAGGACCCTGGGCGCGGGCTCCACCCAGCCCTCGGGGATCTCGCAGCCCCAGACGTCGTACGGCTGGCCGGCGACGAGGACGTAGTTGTGGCGGATGTGGCCGAAGGCGGTGACGGCGGTGTTGAGCTTCGCGTCCGACCACGCCTCGCTCGCCGTGTACGACGGGTACGAGCCAGGCCCCTGCGGCTCGGCCACCGCCAGCACCGCCGAAAACCATGCAGAATACAGATCTTCGGTGCCGGTCGGCTTGCGGGCGACGGCGCGCGCGGCGTCGAGCGCCGGCGCGAGCCCGGGGAAGCGGCCGAGGTCGGCGCCGAGGTAGCTCTTGGCGCGATCGTGGCCGAGGAAGTACCCGACGTCGAAGGGCGTGAGCATCGCGCGCCCGGGCACCGAGTCGTGCACGAGGGGGCGCGCCGCCGCGGCGTCGGGGACGACGCGTGGCCCGAGGAGGGTCGCGATCGCGGGCAGGTCGGGCGTCCCTTCGGGCATGACGTGGAGGCGCGCCGTCCGCTTGAAGTCGCCGCCGATGGCGCCGCGCACCGCGTCGGCGGCTCGCGGATCGCGGAGGCTCGACACCCCGGCCTTCTTCCGGAGCGCGAGGAGCTCGCGCACGCCGACGTCCTCGCGCTTGCCGGCGAGGAGCGCCCAGCCCTCGTCGAGCAGATCGTAGAGCGGGAGCGCGCCCGCCTTCTCCACCAGGTCGGCGATGGCCAGCGCCACGAGCACCTCGCGCGGGGTCTCCCGCGGATCGGGGGCGGCACCAGGGTGGCTGCTCCGGCTCGAGCGCGACACCAGGTTGAGCTCGAGGCGCGACAGCCACATCGCCGCCCGGAAGTAGGTGTCGAGCGTGGGCGCGTTCGCGTAGTGGCCCCGCGGCGTGTATTGCGTGAAGTCGATCACCCGCGGCCGGCCGAAGAGCTCGATCGCCCCCTCGCCGCCCAGGCCCCGGAGCTCCGTCCCGTCGTTGGCGAGCTGGGCGAGCTGCTTCGCTTGGTCGGTGGAGGCCCCGAACACGCTCGCGTCGGCCTGGAAGGTGAGCATGCGGGCGACGGTGAGGTAGAGGTCGACGTCGTGAGCCACCTCGTCGGGATAGTCTTTGGCGGCCTCCGGCAGGGCGCACGCCATGCGGCCGAGCATCTCCTCGAGCGCGGGCTTGAGGCGCCGCTGCTCGAGGTCGGCGAGGAGGCCGTCGTGCGCCGCGTACACGGCGTGGAAGAGCGCGTCCATCGAGACGTAGAGCGGCATCTCCGACTGGAAGATCTCGTGGAACGCCGCGCCGTAGGAGTCGGCCTCGAGCCGGCTCGACGCCATGAAGCCGTTCTTCGACAGGAGCGCGAGCTCGCCGGCGTCGAGGCGGAACCTCCGCTTGGCGAGATCGAGGTAGCGGGGCGCGGTCTTCTTGTCCCAGGCGGGCGAGCTCGCCGCTCCCCGCGGCTTCGGCGCCGGCCCCGCGAGCACGGCCTTCATCGCGTCGTCGATGTTGTTCTTGGCGACGCCGCACTTGCTCGCCGACTTCACCCGGTAGTCGTGGGCGTAGTTGCCCTCGTCCTGCCCTTGGGCCGCGATCTCGGCCTCGGTCGCCTTCCAGTCGGCGTGCGACTTCTCGGCCTCGCGGAGGGTCTCGTGGCCGCGGCAGAGCGCGTCGGCCCCGAGCTGGACCACGACCGGGGGAGAGACCGCCGCGGTGGTGTCGGCGTCGGCCGCGGCGTCGGCCGCCGTCGCCTTCTGGGCGGCGACCTTCGGGGTGGGCTTCGACGCGACGCAGCCGGCGGCGATGGTGGCGAGGAGGAGGCCGAGGCCGAGGCCGCGGGGGGCGACGCAGAGGAGCGAGTGGGGGACCGGCATCGGAGTCTCGTCGAGCGCGCGGCCGCGAGTGTGACCGCTCGAACAGAGGGCAGACGACACCCCCACCGCGACTCTACCGCCCCCCGCCCCCGACAGCGCGGATTTCCCGGCGCCGCGCCCGCGCCGTCAGACCTGGGGCTTCTTCGACGCGTGGCCCCCGAGGCGGGTCGACACCAGCGTGCCGATCCCGACGAGGGTGACGATCGCGATGAACACCGACCCGACGTAAGGCACGAGACCGACGAGGAAAAACACGACGCACGCCGCCGCGAGGTGGACGTAGGGGTTCTGGGTCCGATGTCGCAGGAACGCCGCACCGGCGGTGGTGAGCACGGCGACGATGCTCGCGTACGTCGCGATGATGCCGACGAGCGCCCCGATCGCCGCGACCGGGATCCCGATCACGGTGATGCAAAGCAGGGCCGCGGTGACGGCGGCGCCGATGACGCCGACGATGCCGAGCGCGAGGCTCTTCATCGGGGCGCGCGCCGCCTCGACGCGCATGTTCTCGACGCGCTGCCCGCCGAGGGCGAGCACGACGACGCCGAACACGAACAGCAGCGCCGCGTTGCGGAGGGCGCTCCCGAGCTTGTCGGCGACGTTGCCGAAGAACCCGCGCTCGCGGGGCCGGTCGGCCGACACCTCGCTCTTCACGTGGCCCTTGTCGTCGACCGACACGTTGACGCGGCCCTTGCTCGCGCCGTCGACCACGCGCCCCTTCACGATCGCGCCCTCGGCGCGCTCGAGCCAACCGCCGACCACGCCCACGTCGCCGTCGACGCGCGCGCCGCGCTCCAGCGAGAGGTGGCCGCCGACGGCGGTGGCGTCACCCTTCACCACCGCGCCCTCGTGCACCCGGGCGCTGCCGCCGGTGACGACGAGGTTGCCGCTCACCGTGCCGAAGACGTCGACCGAGCCGCCGAAGACGGCGACGTCGTGCACCGTCTCGCCCTTCTCGACGCGGAGGTTCCCGCCCATCACCGTGCGGTCGTCGCCGCGCTCGGCCTCCACCCGCGTGCTCGTGTCGATCGCGGCGCCGCTCGCCCCGCTGTCTTGCAGGGGGCGGGTGTCGACCTTGATCGGCAGGCCGCTCGGCTTCTCACCCTCGTCGGCGTCGGCCGACGCGTCGGGGGTGCCGGCGCGGGCGATGGTGACCATCTTGCCGCTCCGCTTGGCCACGAAGTCGCCGCTCTCGAGGATGGCCTCGAGGACGGCGTCGGGGGCCTCGTCCTTGATCTGGAGGTCGATCTTCTCGGCGTCGTCCTTGACGCTCGCCGGCAAGACGAGGCTCCAGCCCGCGGCGTCGGCGAGCTTGCGCAGCGCCTCGGGCCGCGTGGCGTCGACCTTGATCGAGACCGGCTTCTCGCCCGAGGGCCACGTGCCCTCCTTCTTCACCTTGGCGTCGGCGCCGAAGGCGACGAGCGACGCGGCGAGCGCGAGACCCCAAGGCGAAATCTGCTTCACAATCGAGCTCATGACCGTGCTCCCTGTGCGCCGGAGCGCAAGACTTTCCGCGCCACGAGGGCGCTCATCACCGCGAACAAGAGCGCCGACCCGAGGTTGACCACCAGGAGGGCGTCGCCGGCGTCGCCGGCTGCGCGCACCGCCACTGTGACGTGGCGGAGCGCGAGGGGAAGGTTCTGGACGAAGGCGCGCGCCCCGCCCGCGACGTCGGCGGGCGCGCTCGCGAGGGTGGGCACGCTCCCGAGCGCCGCGAGCACGAGGGCCGCCGCGAGGGCCACCCACGGGAGCCGCCACTGCGGGGCCGCGTCGGGCATCACCACCTCGCGCGGCTTGGCGCGCTCGGGCTGGACGAGCTCGGCCGCGACCGGCCGCACGCGCTCGAGCTCCTCGCTCGCGTGCACCGACAGGAGCGCGACCCGCCCCAGGGCATGTGTACAGTGCACGCACTGGTGCACGTGCCGCCGCGCCGCCTCGGGCACGATGGCGTCCTCGCCGTCGGCGAGGGCCGTGAGCACGACGTCGCTCGCGTGGCCTCCGTCGGCCCACAAAAGCTCCTCGGGGAGCAGCTCGCTCGTCATCGTGTCCTCCTCTCTTCGTCGATCATTCGAGACTCCAGGGCCTCGGCGAGCGCCTTGCGCCCGCGCGTCACCCACGTGGCCACCGTGCCGAGCGGGACGCCCAGCCGCTTCGCGATCTCCTGGTACCCGAGCTCTTCGAGGTGGAAGAGCATCAGCGCCTGGCGGGGGCCCTCCGGCAGCGTCTCCAGCACCTTGCGCACCCGCGCGAGCTCCTCGGAGCGGGCGATCGCCTCGTCGGCGGAGACGCCGGGATCGGCGAGGCGCTCCACGAGGCGCGTCGAGCTCGGCTCGGCCTCGGCCGGCTCGTGGACCTCACGCGCGCGCTTGCGCTTGCGGGCCCGGAGGGTGTCGAGGGCGACGTGGCGCGCGATGCCGAGCACCCACGGGCGGAGCGCGCCTTGCACGGTGCTCCGCTTCTCGACCGCGCGCCGCATGGTCTCGGCCGCGCAGTCCTCGACGTCGGCGTGGTCGATCCGCTCGCGGAGGATGCACGCGATCACCGCCCGGACGACGGGGGCGAGCTCCGAGGCCTCGGCCTCGAGCGTGTCGCCCGCGGGCGGAGGCGCGAGGGGAGCCGATGACATGAGCGAGACCGCGAGCACGGAGGATATGTCGGCGGACGGGCTCCGGAAATTTCAAACGCCCGAGCTCGCCGCGCCCTTCCCGAGCTCGCGTCGGCGGTCGGCGGCGGCCCACGGGGTCTCCAGGGCGGCGGCGCGGAGGGCGAAATACCTAAAATGGCTGAGGAAATGGCGGTCCCGTCCGTGTGGTAAGCTCCGGCTCGATGGACGAAACCGCCGCCAAGCTCATCGAGCGGCTGGGCCTCGCGGCCCACCCCGAGGGAGGGTACTTCCGCGAGACCTACCGCGCCCCGCTCACCCTCATGGGGCTGCCCCACGGGGGCCCTCGGTCCGCCCTGACGAGCATCTACTTCATGCTCCCGGCGCCCTCGTTCTCGGCGTTCCACCGCGTCCGATCGGACGAGGTGTGGCACCACTACGACGGCGACCCGCTCGAGCTCCACCTCCTCGACGAGTGGGAGCACGAGGTCGTGGTGCTCGGGCGCGACTTCGCCGCGGGCCAGGTGCCGCAGCACGTCGTGCGCGCGGGCCTCCTCCAGGCGGCGGTGCCTCGTGGCGAGCGCTACTCGCTGTGCGGATGCGACGTCGCTCCCGGCTTCGACTTCTCGGACTTCGAGCTCCCGAGCCGCGCCGAGCTGCTCGCGAAGCTCCCCCAGCACGCGTCGATCGTCGAGCGCCTCACCCGCGTTTGACGCTGCATCGGGTCGGCGCCTGCGCCGTCCAACCGCGATGCGCGCTCAGAAGCCGTTGGTTTGCGCCGCGATCGCGTGTCTTTTCGCCTCACCCGGCCTCGCGAGGGCGGACGAAGACGGCTCCTCCCCCGTGGCGTCGCCGCCCAAGGAGGCCGACCACGCCGGCGAGGACAAGTGCGACTGCAAGTGCGGCTGTAAGCCGAAGTGCGCGTGCGAGGAGAAGAAGGATCGCTGGATCTTCGGCGGGCTCCGCGCGTCGGTGCTCTCGCTCCAGGGCTCGGATCGGGACGGGACCCACGTCGGCCTGACCTTCGCCGGCGGCGGCGAGTTCTTCTCCGACGGCGGCGGCTCGTACGTCCACCTCGACTACATGATCGGCGGCGGCTCCGCCGGCTTCGAGGGCGGCCTCGGCGGCGCGTCGCTCGTCGGCTACCGGCTCGACGTCGGCAAGCACCACGGCCCGTTCGCGCGCGCCGGCTTCGAGGGCTTCCTCTTCGGCAACGACCTCTTCTACCACTCGGCGCTCGAGCTCCCTGCGATGCGTGCAGGATACAACTTCGTCCACGACGGCGTCGTGCTCGAGGTGGGCGGCCGAGGCGGGCCCGTCCTCGCCGGGCGCTACAACCCGGGCGAGCACGGCTACCGCCGCCTCTCGGGCTCGTTCGAATACGGCGCCTACATGCTCGCGAAGACCGATCACGTGCGGCTCGGCTTGACCGCGCAGCGCTTCGACGCGCGGTCGACCGGCGACGGCACGCCGGTCGACGCGCTCCACGGCATGCTCTGCGTCACCTCGGGCAAGCTCGCGCTCTGCGCCGACGGGCGGGTCATGCGCGGCAACGTCATGCAGGACGGCGGCGGGCCGCACTACCTCGCGCAGACGAACTACGGCGGCCTCACGTTCTCCTGGACCACGGACCCCTGACCGGCGGTGCGCGCGCCCGCACGATGAAAGGTGCCCGTCGTTCGGGCCGAGCGCGGTGGCCGTGGTATCGTGCGCTCCGATGCCGCCCTTCGAGATCACGAGCTCGCCCACCGGCCCCCGCATGCGCGTCCGCGCCCGCGGCGTCGACGTCTTGCGCAACCCGCTCGTCAACCGAGGCTCGGCGTTCACGTACGAGGAGCGTCGCTCCCTCGAGGTCGACGGTTTCCTCCCGCCGGAGGTCGACAGCCTCGACGTGCAGGTCGATCGCGTCTACGCGAGCTTCCAGCGCGAGGGGAGCGCCCTCGCCAAGTACCAGTTCTTGCGCGCGCTCCAGGATCGGAACGAGACCCTCTTCTACGCGCTCCTCTCGCGCCACGTGGAGGAGATGCTCCCCATCGTGTACACGCCGACCGTCGGCGAGGCGATCCGGCAGTATTCGGGGATGTTCCGCGTGCCGCGGGGGCTCACGTTCTCGCCGCTGAACGTGGATCGCGCCGGCGAGATCCTCGCCTCCTACCCGCTCTCCGACGTGCGGATGATCGTCGCCACGGACTCGTCGGCGATCCTCGGCATCGGCGACCAGGGCTACGGAGGCATCGCGATCTCGATCGGCAAGCTCGCCCTCTACACCCTCGGCGGCCTCCCGCCGTGGCAAGCGCTGCCGGTGAGCCTCGACGTCGGCACCGACCGCGAGGACCTCCTCGCCGACCCCCTCTACCTCGGGGTGCGCCGTCGCCGCATGCGCGGCGACGAGTACCTCGCGCTCGTCGACCGCTTCGTGGCCGCGGTGAGCGCGCGGTTCCCGGAGGCGATCGTCCAGTGGGAGGACCTCGCGAAGGACACCGCGTTCGACGTCCTCGCGCGCTACCGCGACCGCCAACCGAGCTTCAACGACGACGTCCAGGGGACGGGCGCGGTCGCGCTCGCGGGCCTCATGCGCGCGTCGACGCTCGCCGGCCGCCGCCTCGTCGACCAGGTCTTCGTCGTGCACGGGGCCGGCGCCGGCGGCATCGGCGTCGCGCAGGCGATCCGCGCGGGGCTCGTGCGCGCGGGGCTCGCCGACGCCGACGCGCGCGCGCGCGTCTTCGTGCTCGACTCGAAGGGCCTCCTCATGGAGGGCCGCGCGATGGAGGCCTACAAGCAGCCGTTCGCCAAGCCGCGCGAGGCCGTGGCCGGGTGGAGCGTGCAGGGCGAGCGGCCGACGCTCCTCGAGACGATCGTCGGCGCCAAGGCGACCGCGCTCCTCGGGCTCTCGGGCCAGGGCGGGGCGTTCGACGCCGCCGTCGTGCGCGCGCTCGCAGCGAACGCCGAGCGGCCCATCGTCTTCCCGCTCTCGAACCCCACCGCGAGCTCGGAGGTCCTGCCGAAGGACGCGCTCTTCTGGACCGACGGCCGCGCGCTCGTCGCGACCGGGAGCCCGTTCGAGCCCGTCGCCGTCGGCGGCCGCGCGATCGCGATCGGCCAGGGCAACAACGCGTTCGTGTTCCCGGGGATCGGGCTCGGGGCCAGCCTGGCGCGCGCGCGCAGGGTGAGCGACGCGATGGTGCTCGAGGCCGCGACCACGCTCGCGGAGCTCACCGCGCGCCTGCACCCCGACCGCCTGTACCCTCCGGTGGCGGAGCTCGGGGACGTCGCGCTCGCCGTGGCGGCGCGCGTCTTCGCGCAGGCGGGCCGGGAGGGCCTCGCGGCTGTCTCGGAAGTGCCTGCAAACATTGAAGAATACGTCAAGGTGCGGGCGTATGCGCCCCGCTATTTGCCTGTCGACGTGGGGTGACTATGCTCCGCGGCTCGCGTGGGCTCCGCCCGCGCCCCGAGGTGAGCCGTGACCATCAAGCCCTCCGATCTCCACACCATCCCCCTGTTCCGCGGAATCTCCGACGAGCGTCTGCGCGAGCTGCTGTCGGCCTTCAAGAAGGCGTCGCACCCGAAGGGGACGGTGCTCTTTCGGCCCGGCGACGTGCCGAGCACCTTCGTCCTTCTCGTGAAGGGCGAGGTGGCGGTCGAGGAGGAGGGCGCGTCGCGCTTCGTCGTGCGGCCGGTCGCTCCCATCGGTGAGCTCGGCAGCGTCACCGGGATCCCGCGTTCGACGACCGCGACCGCGACGAGCGAGGTCGAGATCCTCTCGATGCCGGTCGCGGACCTCCTCGGCTTCTTCGAGAAGAACGCGGACACCGGGTTCGCCTTCTACAAGAACCTCCTCGGGGTGGTGTCGGACAAGGTCCGCCGCGATCGCCGCCGCATGGACGACATGCGCGGCAACATCATCCGCACCCAGAAGGCGATGAAGTCGATGCGCGAGATGGTGCTCGCGGCGCAGGAGACCGAGCTGTCGAAGCCGATCTTCGAGCAGCTCGAGGATCTCATCGGCAACAACCGTCGCGCCAACTACCGCGTCTCGCCGACCGCCGCCTACGCGGCGAAGGTGCGGCTCGACGACGGGCAGCTCCTCAACGTGGTCGAGGTGAGCCAGGGCTACCTCAAGCTCGACTCCACCAGCGACCGCCTCACCAAGGACAAGAGCTACTGGGCCGGCGTCCTCGTGTTGCCGACCGACGAGATCCTCGTGAGCGGCAGCATCACCCGCGAGGGCGCGGACGGGGTCGTGGTGAAGCTCGACACCCTGGTGGACGAGTTCAAGGCCAAGCTCGACGACTACACGACCAAGCTCCAGCTCCTCGACTTCGTCGTGTAGCGGCTTGTTCTTCGTCCTCTCGAAGATCCTCGACATCCTCCTGTCGCCGCTCACGTGGGCCCTCGCGCTCGGCGCGCTCGCGGTCCCGTGGCGGCGGCGCGCCCTCGCGAACCGGCGCGTGATGCGCCGCAAGCGCGCGCTGGCGATCGCCGCCGTCGGCGTGCTCTACGTGTTCTCGATCGAGCCCACGTCCGACTACCTGTGGCACGGGCTCGAGAAGGGCGCGCGGCGCACGATGGACCCTGCCGTGACCTACGACGCGGTGGTGCTGCTCGGCGGAGTGGTCGAAGAGCGAGCGGTCGACGAGTACGGCCAGCAGGCCTACAACGACAACTCGGAGCGCCTCATCGAGACCTTCGAGCTCCTCCGCTCGGGCAAGGCGCGCTACGCGATCCTCTCGGGCGCGGGGATCCCCGGCTTGCCCTTCGAGTCCACCGAGGCGGGGGTCGAGGTCCTCGCGCTCACCCGCTGGGGGATCGAGCGCGACCGCATCATCGTGGAGGACCAGTCGAAGAACACGCGCGAGAACGCGGTCAACACCGCCGAGATCGTGCGCGCGCGCGGCTTCCGGCGCGTCGTCGTCGTCACGAGCGCGTTCCACACGTTGCGCTCGGTGGGCTGCTTCAAGAAGGTCGGCCTCGACGTCGACTGGGATCCGGTCGACTACCGCGGCTACGCCCGCGGCTGGCAGCCGATGTCGTTCGCGCCCCGGGCGAAGTACCTCGACACCAGCGTCGCCGCGCTCCGCGAGCACTCCGGGCGCGCGATCTACCGCGCCCGGGGGTACTCGGAGTAGCCAGCACGACGTCCGCGCGCTCGGCCTGGCGGCGCTCGACCCGAGGCGGAGCGCGCTCGACCCGACGGAGAAGCGCCCGCCGGTCCCGAAGTTCTTGCCGCGGCAGTGACGGCGGGCGCGGCGCAGAGGCCGTAACAAGTACGATTCCCGGGCGGCGCTGCGATGTTACAATCTGGCGATGCTTCGTCGCGCGCTGCTTCCGGTGGGCCTGCTCGGTATGATCGTCGCGTGCTCCTCGTCTTCGGACCCGCCGGCCGAGGCCGACGCGGGCCCCGCGAAGCCGCCGAAATACACGCCGGCCGCGCTGCCCGCGGTCTCGAGCGCGCAGACGACCCGCGAGGCGACCTTGGTCCCGACGCGCCCCCGGCAGGCGCCGGTGCCGCCGAACCCCGCGAAGACCGACGGGCAGAAGGGCTACCTCGATCAGGGCTTCGGCGAGCTCGCGGCCGGGCCCGGCGAGGCGTACGTCACGCGGACGATCGACGGCTCCACGCCGCCCGCGGCGGGGCCGAACGCCAAGCGCGTCGCCCGGTTCGTCCACGTCGCCGACTTCCAGATCGCCGACGACGAGTCGCCGACCCGCCTCTCCGGCTTCGACACCCCCGCGGCCACGAGCTCCGCGGCGCGCCCCCAGGACGCCGAGCTCTGCCGCATGGCCAACGCCTCGGTGCGCACGATCAACGCCCTCCACAAGAAGGAGGCCTTCGACTTCGTGCTCCTCGGCGGCGACAACGCCGACAGCGCGCAGACCAACGAGGTCGAGTGGGTGCTCTCGATCCTGTCGGGCGCGCCGTCGGTGGAGTGCGACTCGGGCGACGACAACGACCCCGTCCCCGGCGCCGACAACGACGGCAAGGACCCGTTCGTCGCCGAGGGCCTCGTCCCCAAGTGGCTGTGGGTCACCGGCAACCACGACGTCCTCGTCCAGGGCAACAACCCGGTCGGGCCGAACTCCGCCAAGGCGCTCGGCCAGAACGCACCCGGCGGTACGCGCGACTACGGCGAGAGCGGCGGCAACGTGCGGAGCGGCGAGTTCGTCGTCGCCGACCCCAAGCGCGCGCTCCTCGATCGCAAGGCGCTGATGGCCAAGATCGCCGCCGACAAGGACGGCCACGGCATCGGCGCGAAGCAGAAGGAGACGGGCAAGGCGATCTTCACCCACGACGTGCCCGGCTCTCCGTTGCGCATGCTCGTCATCGACACGAGCGCGGAGACGGGCGGCGCCGAGGGCATCATCCACCGCGCCGACATCGACGCCCAGATCAAGCCCGCCCTCGACGCCGCCAAGGCCGAGGGGAAGTGGGTCGTGCTCGCCTCGCACCACGCGACGAGCAGCCTGTCGCTCGACGGCGGCACGTTCGGCACCAAGCAGGCCGACGCGGTGACGGAGGCCGAGTGGGAGGCGCTGGTGGGCGGCTATCCCAACGTGCTCTTCAGCATGGTCGGCCACACCCACCAGCACCGGGTGAAGGCGATCTCGCCCCAGGGAGGTCACGCGTTCTGGGAGGTGATGACCGCGGCCATCGCCGACTTCCCGCACCAGTTCCGCACGATCGAGATCTTCGACCAAGACAACGGCTGGGTGATGATGCGCGCGACCGCGGTCGACTTCTCGATCGACGGGGACGCGGTCGCCGCGCGCGGCCGCAAGCTCGGCACGATGGACTGGACGAGCGGGTGGCTCCCCGGCGACGGCCCGGGCCAGGCCAACGAGCGCAACGTCGAGCTCTGGATCAAGAAGCCCTGACGGAGACTGCGGTGGAAAAGCGCGTAGAGCGTGCTCTCGTGTTCGCGTCCCTCGTGGCGGCGCTCGCCGGCTGCGACAAGCTCAAGCCCGGCGGCGGCGAGGCGCGCGGCTCGCAGCCCCCGCCGACGGCGAGCACGGCGCCCGCGGTCACGCCGTCCCCGCCCGCATCCCAGCAGGCGGGCATCGATCCGAACGCTTCGGAGCTCGACCAAGCGAAGGCGTACTCGAAGGGCGGCCAGGTCTGGCTCGCGCGCCTCGTCCTCGAGCAGAAGGCGCTCGGCGACACGGGGACCCGCGACGAGGCGGCGTTCCTCGCCGAGCTCTGCCAGGAGCAGGGCGACCAGGCGTGCCTCGACGCGTGCGGCAAGAAGCTCGGTAAGAAGATCGCCCTCGCCAAGGCGGCGCCGCGCGACGCGGGCGCGGCCGCGTTGCCCTCCGCCGAGCCCGAGGACACGTCGGAGTTCGGCAAGGCGCGGGCGTGGATGCTCAAGGGGCAGAACGGCAAGGCCCGGGCGATCCTCGAGCCGCGCGTGCTCGAGAACAAGGCGTCGCGCGACGAGGTGCGGCTCCTCCTCGAGGTGTGCAAGGTGCAGAAGGACAAGATGTGCCAGGCGCTCTGCCAGAGCCGCCTCGGCGGCTGACGCGGGCGAGGAAGATCCACCCCCGCTCGAGCGTACGACGACACGATGGAGCCCGATCTGCGCGACCCCGACCTCCGGGTGTTCGAGTGCGCGCGCTGCTCGGAGCCGGTGTGGGCGACGCCCGCCGGAGGCGCGGTCGAGGTCCGCTGCGGCTACTGCGGCCACGAGGACCGGCGCGAGCTGCCGCCCCTCACCAGCCAAGCGGCCGAGGCCGGGAGCGCCTACCGGGGCGCGCTGTCTCGGGAGGTCGGGCGCCCTCGCACCGTCGATCTCTCGATATCCCCAAAGGGATATCCGGCGAGGCCGACCAAGGAGCTCCTGCGCGAGAAGCTCGCGGCGGCGCGCGCGCGCCTCGCGGCCCTCGAGCCCGACGACGCCGAGCGCCCCGCGGTCGAATACGAGGCGCTGTGGGCGGCGGCGACGCTCGCGAGCACCTTCGTGATGGCCAAGGACCCGCTCCGGGCGCGGGCCGCGCTCGAGAGCGCGCTCGCCGATCAACACGCCCCGGTGTACCGCGCCCTCGTGCTCGCGCGGCTCGCGCGGCTCGCGGCGCACGGCGGGGCCGAGGATCTCGCGGAGCGCTGGCTCGCCGCGATCCCGCCGGGCCTGCGGGTCCCCGAGATCGCGGTCGACGTGCGGATCGCGCGGGCCATGCTCGCGCGGGCGCGGGGCGACGCTCCGGCGATGCTCGACGCCCTCGGCCCCGAGGACGCGCTCTTCGGGGCGAGCCGCCCGGTGGCGATGGCGCTCCTGGTCGACGCCCACGAGCGGCGGGGCGACATCCGCGCGGCGCGCGCCGCGTATCGACGCGGCTCCCGCGGCGCGGCGATGCGCTTCGCGGGCGCCCTCGCGACGTTCGACCTCGCGCCGCGGACGCGGGCGCGCACCGCGCGGGTGGGCTTCCTCGCGCTCGGGCTCGTCGCCTTCATCCTCACGAGCCTCCCGCTCCTCGCGACGAACCACGTCCTCGCCGCGCTCGCGGTGATCGTCGTGGGGGCGCTCGGCGCGGTCGTCGTGCGTTCGCTCTAGCCCGCCGGCCGATCCCGCTCAGGCGTCGCCGAGGCCCGCGAAGCACCGGCTCAAGCGATCGACGACGATCGCGACTCGCGGCAGGGAGCGAATCGCGCGCCGCGTGACGACGTGGAGGTCGAGCACCGGCAGGGGCGCGCCCGGCAGCTCCACGGCGACGAAGTCGCGCTCGATGCGCGTCAGCGCGCGTGGCCCGATGCCCACCCCGAGGCCGGCGCGGATCGCGGCGAGCTGGACCTGGTAGCTCGAGCAGATCATGACGCGGTCGCGGTCGACGTGGGCCTCGAGCCAAGCCGACTCGGGGGTGGCCATGCCCGGCTCGACCGCGACCCAGTCGAGATCCCGGACGTCCTTCGCCCTCTTCGCCTTCGCGTAGGCCCGCGTCCTCAGGACGGCGGTGGCGAAGCGCCCCACCCGACGCCCGACGAGGTCGCCGCGCGGCGTCTGGAAGAAGCGCAGCGCGACGTCGGCCTCGCGCGCGGCCAGATCGGCGGCGAAGTACCCGGTCACCACGTCGATCACGAGGTCCGGGTACTCCGCGCGCAGCGGCGCGATCACGCGCGGCAAGACGAAGTGGACGGCGATCTCCTCCGTCGTCGCCAACCGCACGCGGCCTTCGACCTTCTGGTCGCGCACGCCAGCCGCGTCGTCGGCGAAGCGGGCGAGCTCGAGCTCGATGCGCTCGGCCGCCTCGCGCAGCCGGTCGGCCGCCTCGGTGGGCACCGGCGCTCGCCGCGTGCGCTCGAAGAGCTGCACGCCGAGGTCCGCCTCGAGCGCGGCGATGCGGCGGCTGACGGTGGACTGCTCGGTGCCGAGCCGCTGCGCCGCACGGGTGAAGCTCTTGGCGCGTAGCGCCTCGAGGAAGTAGCGGACGTCGTCCCAGCGGTGGAGGAGCGGCTCGCGGAGGGTTCGTGTCATGCAATGAGGCATAACAGACATCCAAAAGTCGGCGTAGCCATCCGATGCTGCATGTCACATGGTAGTTCCATGACAAGCGCCCTCCTGCTGTTCGGTCACGCCGATCGCGAGACCACGTTCAACCACCGCCTCGCCGACAGCTACGAGCGCGGCTTCCGCGCCGAAGGGGGCTCCGTCGAGCGCGTCGTCCTCTCCGAGCTCCAGTTCGATCCCGTGCTTCGGCACGGCTACCGGCTGGATCAGCCGCTCGAGCCCGACCTGCAGAGGGTCCGGCGGGCGATCGAGCAGGCCGATCACCTCGCCTGGTTCTTCCCGACGTATTGGGCGAGCCCGCCGGCGGTGGTGCGCGGGTTGGTCGACCGCCTCTTCCTCCCCGGTTGGGCCTTCCGCTTCGAGCCGGGATCGGCGTTGCCCGAGGGGCTCTTGCGCGGCCGCTCGGCGCGCGTCGTCACCACCATGGACTCCCCCGGGTTCTGGTACACGGCGGTCGATCACCGGTGCCTGCACCGGAGCTTCGGCACCGCGACGCTCTCGTTCTGCGGCCTCGCGCCGCTCCGCTTCAGCGCCATCCACTCGGCGCGGGAGCTCGACGAGGCGGGGCGCGCGCGGTGGTGCGCGAAGGTGGAGGGGTTCGGTCGGCGCGACGTCGGCGCCCGCGCCCCGTCACCCCGGCTGCTCGCGCCGCGAGGCCTCTGACGCGCGCCCCTCGAACGACGCCCCTGCGTCGTCGTGGCGCGAGGGTCGGGCGACGCGGGGCCGCGCGATCACGGCCCGCGCGGAGGCTCGTGCACGCGAACGAGGCCGCAGCCGCGCTCGTTCGGCGTGGACGCGACGTCGAGGAGCACGAGCTCACGATCCGACAGCCACCCCAGCGGGCGCGCGCCCTTGACGATCTCGGGCGGCTGGCCCGGCCGGAGGATCTCCGTGTAGCGCTCGGGGCCGCGGACGTCCCCGCCGAGCGGGTCGGGCCCGCGACCGCGTTGCAGCGCGACGTGCCCGGCGTCGTTGGGGAAGACGCTCACCCACTGGTATTGCTCCCAATCCCCAGGGGCGGCGTGGACGGCGAGCTCGCGCCCGTCGGCGAGGGAGCGGACCGACAAGCGCACCGAGCCGCCCGACACGGAGGAGATCACGCCGACCGCCTGTCGGGGCGAGACGCTCGTCATGTGCCAGTACCCCGCGAGCGTGCTCGGGACGCACCCGACCTCCTTCGCGCTCGCCGGCTTGGCGGGATCGAGGGCGCGCACGCAGATCTTCGACGGGCGGGCCCTCCCGTAGGAGTCGCTCTCGGTCAGGACGAGCCCGGTCGGGCCGGTGAAGATCGCGTCGTGGAGGGTGGGCCCCGAGAGCGCCGGCGCGCGCGAGAGGTCGGTGAACGTGACGAGGGCCGACTCGTAGCGCGCCGCGCTCGGCGGCCCGCCGCACTGCCCGCCGGTGCAGACGCGGACGACGCCGAAGCGGCCATCGGGCGACACGACCGGCATGTCGACGAGCTTCTTGGTCGGACCCACGTAGGCCCAGCGCTGCCCGCCGTCGGCCGAGGCCAACACCCGCTCGTCCGTCGCGGTGATCATGACGCTCTTGCCGTCGAGGCTGAACGACAGCTTGTCCTCCCCCGTGTTGCCGCGCGCGGCGTAGACGGCGACGATCCCGGCGAGCTCGGCGCGAAACTCGGGCTGGGAGGCCTCGACGAGCAGGTGCTCGGGGGAGAGTCGAGGGCGAGCGTCGAAGCCCTCGCGGCCGCGGACGACGCGCGTGAGGATCGGCCACGGCCCCACGACCGAGACCGGGCACCCCGTCTTCCGGTCGAACCGGAAGATCGCCTCCTCCGGGTGCTCGAACTGCCCGAACAAGACGTCGATCGCGGCTTGGTCGCCGCCGACGAGCGACACCGCCCCACCCCGGCGAGCGCGGTCGACTATCCCTGAAGGAACAGTCACCGACGGCCGCTCGGCGGCGGGTGGCGGGGCCGCAGACGCGGCCGGCGCCGACGACGCGGCGGGCGGGGGCGCCGGCGGAGGCGCCGAGCTCGCGGCCGGCGGCGGCGGCGGTGGGCTCGGCGCTCCGCCGCAGGAGAACGCGAGGACGACGGGGAGCCACCGGCCGATGTGCATGACCCCAGGAGACCACGCGAGGGGGCGCTCCGGGTAGTGACGCCGCGCGCCTCGAGAGCTGTCCGAGGATGGACAGCGCGCGCTTCGTCGTCACGGGGAGGCCCTCGCCTCCCGCCCTGGAAGAGCCGCTCTGTCGCGCCTGAATCGGCGTCGAGGAAGCGAAGGGTCGGTTCAGTCGCTGAACGACGAGCTGCCGCGGCGGGGCGGCGCCTGGGTGGGCGGCGGGGCGGGGGCCGTCGCGGTGGCGGCGCTCGGCGGCGCGACGGCGGCGGTGCGGACGAAGCGGTTCGTCTGCCAGGTGTAGACCCCGGTGACGGCGCAGGTGGTGCGCATGACGCGGAGGATCTTCGGCGCGTCCTTGGGCATGCGCGCGATCGCCGCCGCGCATCCGTCTTGGCCGTCGCGCTCGCGCACCTCGACGCGCACGCCGCTCGGGTCCACCGCGTGCCGGAGCGTCACGTAGTTGCCGGCGTTCGGATCGCCCGCGGAGATCGGCTCCTCGCGATCGAGCGGCCCCGCCGCGATGGGCACCTCGAGGACGACGCGCAGCGTGCGGCCCTCGACGACCCAGAGGGTGAGCGGAAACATGCTCTCGCCCGAGGGCAACGAGCCGGGCATGGGCGGCTGCTGGTCGCACACGAGGCCCTCGCGCGGGGGCGCGCCGAGCTTGGCGGGCACGCACCCCTGGATCCGGTCGACGAACGCCGTCGGGGGGATGCCCCGCGCCTTGAGCCACCCTTCGGCCGCGATCGCCCCCGTCGCGGCGTCGTCCTCGAACGAGAGGTGGGGCGCGGGGGGCGGCGGAGCCGGGGGCGTCGCGCTCGCCGGTGGGGCGAGCGGGGCCGCCGCCGTCGCGCTCGGCGCGGCCGAGGACGCGGTCGTCGGGCTCGAGGGGAGCGCCGCCGCGCGCGACGCGGGCGAGGCGCTCGCGACGCCTGGCGGGGAGGGCCGCGCCGTGTCGGGGCCCGTCCGCGAGCACGCAGCGAACGCGAGGAGCGAGGTGAACGCGGCCAGCGCGACGCGCGCGCGTGGAGCCCGGTGGCGCACGGAGATCCCCATGCACCGAGAGTATCTCCCCGCCCACGCTCTTGCACGCGGAGGTCCATCGCGCTCGGCGTCCAACTCTCGGGCTTCGTCGGCGTCGTTGGCGGGGGTGGGCCCGCGCTCGCGCCCGGCGCACGGGCCCCCGGGGCGGCGTCACCACTTGCCGTCGCGCACGCTCCCGGCCACGGCTTGGAGGAGCTTCTTCACCGGCCCGACCTTCACCGCGTCGTCGACCTGGAGCGGCGCTCCGCTCTTCTCGAGGTCGAGGTCCTTCACGCTCTTCACGCGCGCGAGGGCGCCCTGAGCGTCGAGCGAGCGCATCCCCTCGTCGTAGAGCTCGAACCACGGCAAGCCCGCGCGCTCGTACTCCTTGGCGGTGACCGGTGACTCCGGCGGCTTCTCGCCCGTGATCTCGCGCCAGAGCTCCGTGTTGACGATGTGCACGAAGACGCGCGAGGCCTCTTCGTCGTCCCACGTCGCCAGACCGTGCGGATCGGGATAAATTTTCTGCTTCATGCGACCTCCGGCGGCGAGGCCCATGGAGCCGGCGGCCCGGCCCCGGCTCGGCGCCGCGCACGGCGGCGGCGGCGCGGCCCCGGGGAAGCCGCCGAAGCTCCCGCACTCGGCGAGCGCCCGCGGCGGCTCGTCGGGGAAGCGGCCGGGCTTCGGCTCGAACACCTTGAGCTGGATCCCGCCGATGGACTCCTCGCCCGTGATCTGGCCCTCGACGGTGTAACCCATGCCGAGCGGCATCGCGACGAACTGCCGCACGAGGCCCTTCTTCACGCACACGCCGTCGAGCCACGGCTGCGGCGGGGTGACGAGGTAGTCCTGGGGGTCGTCGTGGAGGTCCTCCGAGTAGGGCCGGCCGGTGAGCGCGCACACCTTCCCGACCGCGACCTTCACCGCCCGCGGCTTCCAGTGCTCACCGGCGAAGGCGAGCCACATCGCCTCGCGCTGGTACATGGGGACGAAGACGCCGCCGCGCTCGCGCCACTCCGCGGGCACGCGGTCACGGTAGTCGTCGACGCGGCGCACGGGGAAGGCGCCGAGGCCCGGGGGCAGCGGGTAGTCGCGGCCGTCGTCGGGGATGCGCAGGGTGCGCTGAAACGTGAGCGACAGACCGGGGCCGAGGAGGAGGCGATCGTGGACGAGGCGAATCTTGGAAGGCATGGGTGTTTGTCTCCGGGGTCTGCGGAGGAGTCGCGCGCGCCCACGGCCGCGTCACACCCGCCCCCGCGTCGGCCGAAATTGCCTCGTGGAAATCGGCACTTGCGAGAAATCGACGCGAGCGCGGTGACAAAGCGGCGACCCCGGTCGTCGAATCGGCCATCGTGGTGACGATGCAGGCTTCGGCGGGGATCGACGAGGAGGCCGCGGTCCGCGAGTGGATCGCGCGCGGGGAGCTGTCGTTGGCGGCGCAGCACCTCGTCCGCGAGCACGGCCGCTGCGTCCTGTCGGCCTGCGTCGCGATCGTGCGCGACCGGTCGGCCGCCGAGGACCTCGCCCAGGAGGTCTTCAGCGCGGCCTTCACCGCGCTCCCCTCGTTCCGCGGCGAGTCGAAGGTGCGCACGTGGCTCCTCGGCATCGCTCGCCACCGCTGCATCGATCACCTGCGCGCGGCGCGCCGCGAGCCCTTCGCCGACGACGCGGGTGAGCCCGACGAGCAGGCCGACGAGGCGCCGCTCGCCGCCGAGCTCGTGTCCGATCGGCGACGGCTCGAGGCGGCCCTCGCCGAGCTCGCCGAGGGCGACCGCGCGCTCGTCGTGCTCCGCTACAAGAACGGCCTCGAATACGCCGAGCTCGCGTCGGCCTTCGGGCTCCGCGAGGGCACCGTCCGCATGCGCCTGTCGCGCGCGCTCGCGCGCATGCGCGCCGTGCTGGAGGCCGCAGAGCGAGGGGCGGTGCTCTCCGAGGCCGCCATGGGCGCGCTCGCGCCGGCCCCAGAGGCTCCGCGCGGTCGCGCCGCCGCGGGCAGCGCGGGCTTCGGCGGGGCGCCGGGCGCGCCCCCTCCACCTCCCGCGGCCGCGCCCATGCGCGCCCGGGCTTCGCCTGCGCCGTTCGTGCGCCCGGCCGATCGCCCCGTTGGCGCCCTCGGCCTCGCGCTCGCCTCGGTCGACGACGCGACCCGCCTCGTCGAGCGCCTCTCGACGCTGGCTCGCGCGACGTTCGGCTGACCGCCGGCGCCCGAGCTCACACGCACTGGCCGCCAGGGCCCGGCGCGATGAAGGCGTTGGTCCGGAGGCCACCCTCGTAGAAGAAGGAGATCACGAGGGTGCGCTCGTCGGCGACGCCGATCCAGTACTGGGTGCTGCCGATCTCGACGTCGGCCATGTCGTAGGGGCCGAACTTGCCGACCGAGCTCACGCGGATGGTCCCCGAGGTCGTCTCGTAGCCCGAGTAGCGGTACTGGAGGTTGCCCCAGAACGAGTAGTTGTAGGTGGAGTTCGTCATGTAGAAGCACGGCTGGCTGGTCATGACCTGCCACATGCGGTTCGCGATCTCCTGGGCCTTGCCCGCGTCGGCCTCGGGCGCGTACTGCGTGCTCGCGTCGACGCCCTTGAGGGCGCCCTCGCCGCCGGCCTGGGCGCCGCCGTTCTGGTTGCCGCCGCCGTTCTGAGCGCCGCCGTTCTGGTTGCCGCCGCCGTTCTGGGCGCCGCCGGTCTCGGCGCTGCCCCCGGTCGGGCGCTGGCCGTCGACGGGGACGTTGCACCCCACGCCGAACGCCGTCGCCGCCATCACCACCAGCACCGCCATCCCCTGGGTCGTCGTCGTCTTCATGCCGAGGAAGACGCACCCAGGCTCGGCTTGTGACGACGGTCGACGTCACCCGAACGGGTGACCCCTCCGGCGGAGGTAGGACATGGTGGGTGCGCCGCGGGCAGGCGCGAAAACCCGAGGGAAAACGCTCAGGCCTCGCGGACGAGGGCCTCGAGCCGGTCGAGCGCGCGCTCGAGGACGGGGGCCGCCGGCCCGAACGAGAAGCGGACGTAGGTGCGGAAGCGCGACGCTCGCCCGGTGCGCCGCTTGCCCGGGTTCACGTCGAAGAACTCGCCGGGCACGGTGATGACCTTCTTGGTGAGCGCTGCGCGGAAGAGGCCCATCCCGTCGGAGAGGGGAGGCGGGAGGCTCGCGACGTTGCCCCAGCAGTAGAACGTGCCGTCGGGGACGCGGTCGAAGCGAACCCCGATGCGCTCGAGCCGCGACATCATGCGGTCGCGCTTGTCGCGGAACGCGGACTGGATGGCCATCGTCTCCTTCACCACGTAGTCCTCGTCGAGGAGCGGGATCGCGGCGCGCTGGAGGGGCTTCGACCCGCCGCCGTCGAGGAAAGAGCCCGCGCTCGCGAAGCGCTCGACGACGCTCTTCGGGCCGAGGGCCCAGGTGGTGCGCCAACCGGGATAGCGCCAGTTCTTGGTGAAGCCGTCGAACACCACCACCGGGTCTTTGTCGACGTCCTCGACGTAGCGGGCGGCGCTCTCGACCGGGAGCTGCCCGGGGCGACCGCGATAGATGTAGTGTGAATAGAACTCGTCGAGGAGGAGCGTGCAGTCGAGCTCGCGCGCCACGCCGACCCAGCGGGCGAGCTCGTCGCCCTCGACGAGCTTGCCGGTGGGGTTGCACGGGTTCGAGAGCAAGAGCGCCGACAGGCCGCGGCCGAGCGCCTCGCGGCGCAGGTCGTCGGCGGTGAAGGAGTACCCGCGCTCGCCCTCGAGGAGGATGGGGATCGACGTGAACGCCTTGAAGATGTCGAGGAGCTCCTCGTAGGCGGTGTAGTCGGGGAGGAAGTGCCCGAGGTTGATGGTGCCGAGGCTCGCCGCGGCGCGGGTGAGGGCGGTGCGGCCTCCGC
The DNA here is from genome assembly GCA_016794325.1 of Myxococcales bacterium. Classification (GTDB taxonomy): domain Bacteria; phylum Myxococcota_A; class Polyangia; order Polyangiales; family Polyangiaceae; genus SXNL01. The sequence goes on from JAEUKG010000243.1 coordinate 21,625, forward strand.
CCGAGATGCAAACGTTCTCGGCGCTGTACTGGGAGGGCAGGCCCTTGCGGTAGAGGCGGTTGTAGAGCGACGCGACCGCCTCGCGCAGCTCCCACAGCCCGGCGACCGGCGCGTACTCCTGATCGTCGACGTGGATCGGGATCTCGCGGACCCGCGGGGGCGCGCCGGGGAGCTCGCCCGTCTCGGGTTGGCCCTGGCCGAGGTTGCACCACTCGGGGTCCGAGGGGGAGAACCCGAGCTTCGTGGCCTCGCTGGTGACGAAGATCACCCCGGTCTTGGGGACGGGGCGAAACGCGTGGAATGCCGCCTCCTCGCTCATGGGCGCACTTTATCGGGTTTGTGCGCCCCCGGGCGAAGAAGAGCAGCACGCACCGCCGGCGCGCGGGCCGTGCACCCGGACGAATCGTCTGCGGGGCGGCGACGCGTGCACCCGTCGGATTCGGCGGCAGACCTCTCGAGCGGAGGGCCGCCTCCGGCCTGGCACGAGCCATGCTCCTCGATCCCGAGGGGTGACGCATGACGAAGGACTCTCTCCGCGACGACACGACGAGCCCCCCCGACGGCCTGCCCTCCGACGTTCCCCTCCGCATCCTCGTGGTGGACGACGACGAAGACGCGCGCCGGGCTCTGGTGTCCGGGCTGCGATCCATCGGCTACGAGGGAAGGAGCGCCGCCGACGGCCTCGAGGCGTGGGAGATGCTCGAGCGCGAGCCCGCCGACGTGATCCTCGCGGACTGGCGAATGCCGCGCATGGACGGCATCGAGCTGTGCCGGCGCACGCGCGCCAGCGGCCGCGGTTACACCTACTTCATGTTCGTCACCAGCTACGCCGATCGGGAGCACCTGCTCGCGGGTCTCGAGGCCGGCGCCGACGCCTACCAGACGAAGCCCGTCGATCTCGACGAGCTCGCGACGCGCCTCGGTGTCGCGCGCCGCGTGATCTCCGCCCACCGGCGCCTCGTCGCGGAGAACGCGGCGCTCCGCGTCGACAGCCAGCGGGCGCACGCCGACGCGCGCGTCGACGCGCTCACCCAGGTCCCGAACCGCCTCTCGCTCGAGGAGGCCCTGCGCGTGTCGTGGTCGCACGCCAAGCGCTACGGCCACCGGTACTCGCTGGCGATCTGCGACATCGACAACTTCAAGGCCTTCAACGACCGCCACGGCCACCTCGTCGGCGACGAGGTGCTCCGCCAGGTGGCGGCCACCGTCCGCTACACCCTCCGCGACGGGGACTCGCTCTTCCGCTACGGCGGCGAGGAGTTCGTGGTGGTGTTGCCCGAGCAGCTCCTCGCCGACGCCGTGATCGCGGTCGAGCGCATCCGGAGCGCGGTCGAGGGGCTGGAGGTGGCCGGCGTCGGCGGGGCGATCACGATCAGCTTCGGCGTGGCGGAGCTCGATCCCACCCAGGACGACTCCCCCGAGGATTGCCTCCGCCGGGCCGACGCCGCGCTCTACCGCGCGAAGGCCGAGGGCCGCAACCGCGTGGCGACCGACCGCCCGCCGGGCTCCTGACCTCGTCCGCCGAGTTGCGATAGGATCGGACGATGGACGTCCGACGGGCCATGGCGGTCGCGCTCGTGTCGCTCGCGCTCGCGGCGAGCGCGGCCTGCTCGGCGCTGGTCGACCTCGGCGGTCTGCGAGGGGCGGCCCCCGCCGACGCCGGACCGCGGGCGGACGCTCCGCCGGCGCCCTCCGCGCCCTCCGCGGACGCCGCGCGCGACGTCGCCGTCGCGGACGGGGGTGACGCCGGCGCGGCGAGCCCGTGCGAGGGGGCGTCTCCCCACCTCCTCTGCGCCGACTTCGACGGCGCCGAGCTCTTGGCCGGGGGCTTCACCGCCGTCCAGCGAAACGGCACGCTCGAGGCGTCGACGGCGCGCTCGGTCTCCGCTCCGCGCTCGCTCCTCTCGGCCATTCCGCGGCGCGACGCCGGGGCGTCGAACGTGTATAATACACTCACGTACGCTGGCCAGCACTGGCGGAGGGTGCGGCTGGAGATGGACGTCTACCTCGAGGCGGCGGCGTTCTCGGCGGGAGACTCCGCCATCTCGTTCGCCCTCGTCTCCTTCTCGTCGCCGTCCGCGGCGACGGGCACGAACCTGTTCTTCGACGCGAGCTCGAACGCGGCGTCGGTGGAGCACCTGCTCGGCGCCGACCGCTATTTCGACATCCCCACCCTGCGCCGCAACGCGTGGTCGCACGTGGTGCTCGACTTCGACCCCGTCGGTGGCTCGTACCGGTTCACCGTCGACGGCGCGGAGGGGGCGAAGGCCTTCCCGGGGATCGCGGCGCCCCCCGGCTCGCACACCATGACCGTCGAGCTCGGGGTGATCGGCTACGGCGCCCCGACGCCGGCGGCGCGGGTGCACTACGACAACGTCGTCGTCGACCTGCCCTGACTCGTCCGAGCTCCTCGGGTGGGGCTTTCGTCCGCCCCGCAGTCGGGGTATCCACGACGCGTGGAAATCGCGATCGGAGCCGAGGTCGTCGAGCGAATTCGGGCCCACCTCGAGGAGGCGACCCAGCGGCCCGCCGAGGTGAGATCGGTGAAGGTGCTCGGTGGCGGCGCCTGCCAGGAGAACTTCGAGGTCGACGCCGTCCTCGGCGGTGAGCCGCGCAGGCTCGTGCTCCGCAGCGACGCGCCGACGTCGCTGCCGGGGAGCATCGACCGCGCGCGAGAGCACGCGGCGATCGCGCGCGCGGTGGCGGCCGGGGTCGCGACGCCGGCGGCGCGCTGGCTCGGCAGGGGCCTCGTCCGCGAGGGCTCCTCCGCGTATTTCCTCGACTGGGTCTCGGGTGACGCCATCGGACGGAAGATCGTCGCGGGCAAGGAGCTCGCCGAGGCGCGGGCCAAGCTCGCGCCCGCGCTCGCGGCGGAGCTCGCCAAGATCCACTCGGTGACGCCGGCCGTCGCCCCCGAGCTCTTCGACGGGCCCGTCCCCGCGCCCTACGACGTGGCGGCGACCCAGCTCCAGCGGATGCGCGGCTCGATCGACGCCATGCGCGCCCCGCGCCCGGCGATGGAGATCATCCACCGCTGGCTGTGGCACAACCGGCCGACGCCCGAGGCGCCGGTCCTGGTGCACGGAGACTTCCGCACCGGCAACTTCCTCGTCGCTCCGGCGGGGCTCTCCGCGATCCTCGACTGGGAGTTCGCCCACTGGGGCTCGCCCTACGAGGACCTCACCTGGATCAGCGTCCGCGACTGGCGCTTCGGGCAGCTCGCGCTGCCGATCGGCGGCTTCTCCCGCCGCGAGCCGTTCTACGAGGCCTACGAGCGGGCCTCGGGGCGCGTCCTCGATCCGAGGACCCTCTTCTACTGGGAGGTCTTCGGCAACCTCGGCTGGGCGATCGGGTGCGTCTACCAGGTCGAGCGCTACGTGTACGGCGGGGTCGACGACTTCGAGCTCGTGGCGATCGGGCGCAGGGCGGCGGAGATGGAGTTCGAGGCGATGCGCCTCATCGAGCGAGGGAAGTTGTAGAATGCAAGATCTGCCGGAGAAGGAGAACATCCTCCTCGCCGTCGCGAAGTTCCTCGGCCAGGAGGTGCGACCCCACGTCACCGACCCGAGGCTGTCGTTCCGCCTCCTCGTCGCGGCCCACCTCTGCGGGGTCGTCGCCCAAGAGTGCGCCAGCGAAGAGGAGGCCGACGCGGCCGAGCTCGGTCGCCTCGCAGCCCTGCTCGAGGGCGTGCCGCCCTCGGCGCACGGGCGGGCCGGCCGGGCCGCGATCGCGGCCGCCAACGTCCAGCTCGCGGCCTCGCTCCGCGACGGCGCCGTCGGCTCCGACCCCGGCTCGCCTGCCTGGGAGCACGTGATGAAGACGTTGACCGAGAAGCTCGCGGTGTCGAGCGCGCGCTTCGACACGCGCAAGGAGATCGAGTCATGACGGATTTCGCCTTTTCGCCCGAGCTCGAGGCGCTGCGCCGCGAAGTGCGCGCGTTCGTGGACGACGTGGTCATCCCCGCCGAGGCCGCGATCCTCTCCGAGGACGAGAAGAAGGACCGGACGACGCTGCGGGCCTTGCGCGAGCGCGCCCGCGCAGCGGGCCTGTTCGTGCCGCACCTCCCGACGGAGCTCGGCGGGCGCGGGCTCGGCGTGCTCGGCATGTGCGCGCTCTTTCGCGAGATGGGGCGGTCGCCGGTGGGGGCCGCCGTCTTCAACTGCGACGCGCCCGACCAGGGGAACATGGATCTCCTCCTCCGCTCGGCGTCGCCCGAGATCAAGGCGAAGTGGCTCGGTCCGCTCACCCGCGGCGAGATCACGAGCGGCTTCTCGATGACGGAGCCTGCGCCAGGGGCGGGGGCCGACCCCGGCAACCTGCGCACCCGCGCTCGCAAAGACGGCAGCGACTGGGTGATCGACGGCCACAAGTGGTACACGACCGGCGGCGGCGACGCGGCCTTCCTCATCGTCATGGCGCGCACGAGCGACGACCCGAAGACGGGGGCGTCGATGTTCGTCGTCGACCGTCACGCCCCGGGGGTGGTGCACGTGCGCGACGTGCCCGTGATGTGCCCGCCGATCCTCGTCCATCGCGAGGCGGAGTTTCGCTACGAGGGCGTGCGCGTGCCCGAGAGCGCCGTCCTCGGCGAGATCGGCGAGGGCTTCCGGCTCGCGCAGAAGAGGCTCGTCCCCGCGCGGCTCACCCACTGCATGCGCTGGCTCGGGCTCGCCGATCGCGCGGTCCACATGGCCAAGGCCTACCTCCTGACGCGGCAGAGCTTCGGCAAGGAGCTCGCGCGCCACCAGCTCGTGCAGCACGCGATCTTCGAGGCGGTGCAGGGGATCCACGCGGGGAACCTCATGACCCTCCACTGCGCGTGGATGCTCGAGCGCGGTCAGGACCGGGAGGCGCGGCCCTACTCGTCGATGGCCAAGCACCACGTCGCGCGCCTCTTGTGCAAGACGCTCGACGACATGATCCAGCTCCACGGCGCGCTCGGCTTCAGCGAGGACCTGCCTTTCTCCGTCTGGTACCGCTTCGCGCGGGCGTCGCGCATCGCCGATGGGCCCGACGAGGTCCACGAGATGCTCGTCGCGCGGGATTTCTTCCGCGGGGCGATCGAGACCCTGGTCTGAGCTGCGGGCGCGCCCTGGTCAGCGGTCGCCGACGAAGCGCTCGAGCAGCTCCTGCTGCGAGTGAACGTCGAGCTTCTGGTAGATCGACTTCAGGTGGTTCCGGACCGTCGACTGGCTGATGTGCAGCTGGGCGGCGATCGTGGGGACGCGTTTGTGGGAGAGGAGCCCGCGCAGCACCTCCCACTCGCGAGGCGAGAGCGACGCGCACTCGGCCTCGGTGGGGCCGGCGGCCACGGTGGAGGGCGCGCGCGCGAGTCCGAGCTCGAGCAACGTCGCGGTGATCCGATCGACGGCGACGCGGTGGCGATCCCGCGCGGTGCGCCCGCCGAGGGCGACGCGCAGCGCGCCGACGAGCTGGTTGTCGTCGAACGGCTTGGAGACGTAGCCGGCGGGCGAGGTGGCGCCGAGGATCGAGAGGGTGGCCGGATCGGTCTGCCCCGTGACGTAGACGAACGGCGTGTCTCGGGCGGCGAGGGCTCGGCCGACCTCGATGCCCGAACCTCGCGCGAGGCCGACGTCGAGCAGGGCGACGTCGGGCGGGCGCGCCGCGATCGCCTCGAGGGCCCCGGCGGCGTCCTCCGCGACCTGGACGCGGTAGCCGTGTCGCTCCAGCGTGGCCCGCATGTCGGCCGCGATGATCGGATCGTCCTCGACGAGGAGCACGGAGGTGGGAGCCATACGGGCGTAGGCATTGTCCGACACTCTCGCCGATCCTTCCATGTCTCAGACCGTCTAACGAGATAGACGGAGTGCCCATCGTCGGTCGGGCCGAAGAATCGGGCTATTCTCGGGCGGTGAAGCTCGCCCACGCCACGGTCGCTGCGCTCCTCGATCGCGCTGCGCTCTACGTCGTCGCGATCGACGCTGCGCGGACCGTCGTCCACGTGAGCGCGGCGCTCGCGTCCGCGCTCGCACGCCCAGAGGAGGAGATCCTCGGCGCGCCGCTCGCCTCGCTCGTGGGTGGCGACCGCGCCGACGCGCTCGCCGGAGGCCTCTCGGCGCTCGCCGCCGGCGGCGAGGGCAGAGTCGAGTCGTGTCTCGCGAACGGCCTCGCGATCGAGTGGCGGGCTGCGGTCGACGCGGGCGACGGCGTGATCGTCGCCCTCGGCGCCGCGCCGAGCCGCGAGGCTGCGGCCGACGTGGAGCTGCGCGAGAGCCAGGAGCGCTTCGTCGCGGCCGAGCGCGTCGCGAACGTCGGAAGCTTCGAGGTCGACAGCGAGACCCGCCGGGCGACCTGGTCGGAGCAGATGTACCGCATCCTCGAGGTCGATCCCTCGCAGAGGGAGGGCCTCTTCGAGCTCTTCATCTCGCGGATCCACCCCGAGACGCGCGCGGGTTCCGCGTCGCGCTTCCAGGAGGTGGTCCAGGCGAACGCCCCGCTCGACGTCTCGGGGCGGCTGATGATGCCGGATGGTCGGGTCAAATACGTGCGCGTGCGCGCCAAGGTCATCCGCCTTCGGTGCCAGCGCGAGGACGCGCCGGGCCGTCTGGTGGGCACGGTCGAGGACACGACGGACCGCGTGGTGGCCGAGCAAGCGATGCGCCGGATGCGGGAGGAGCTCGCGACCGAGCGCAACCTCCTCCGGGCCCTCATCGACGCCTTTCCGGGCTACGTCGGGCTCTACACCGCCGACGGCGGCTTCGTCGACGCGAACCAGAGGAGCCTCCAGGCGAGCCAGCGCAGCCGGAGCGCGGGCGCTGGAGAGCGCCTCTGGGAGACGCCGGTGGTCGCCGCGAACCCGCGCTTCGCGGCCACCGTGCACGACGGGATCGCGCGCGCGGCCGCGGGCGAGCGGGTGCGGTTCGACGTCGAGCCCTCGGCCACCACCACCGGCGCCGAGATCGACATGAGCATCAGCCCGATCCGCGACGAGCGCGGTGTGGTCACCCACATCGCCACCTACGGAGTCGACGTCAGCGAGCGCAACCGAGCGCTCCGCCAGCTCCGCGAGAGCGAGTCGCGGCTGAAGCACGCCCAGCAGATCGCCAAGCTGGGGAGCTGGGAGATGGACCACGCGCTCGGGCGAGTGAGCTGGTCCGAGGAGGTGTACACCTTGCTCGGCTTGGACCCGGAGGTGGTGAAGCCGTCGCTGGCCGCCTTCCTCGGCGCGCTGCACCCCGAGGACCGCGAGCGCGCCAAGCAACAGCTCGTGCGCGACGTGCGCGCGGGTGGGGCGCTGCGCGTCGTGGTCCGCGTCCAGGGCGCGGGCGGAGTGGCCCGCTGGATGCAGCTCATCGGCGAGACCTCGAGCGACGCCGCGGGCGCGATCGTGCACTCTTTCGGGACGATCCAGGACATCACCGAGCGCGTCCTCGCCGAGCACCGGGAGGACGATCTCCGGGCCCACGCGTTCGTGCTCGGCGCGATCGGCGAGGGGGTGGCGTTCATCGACGCCAAGCGTCACATCCGCTTCACCAACGCCGCGTTCGACTCGCTCTTCGGGTACGCGTCGGGCGAGCTCATCGGCGCGCACGTGAGCGCGCTCGCAGCCACGGACGGGGAGGCCTCGCGCAGGGTGCTGCGCTCGATCGACGTCGCGCTCCGCGAGGCGGGTCTCTACGTGGGTCAGCTCAGGCTGCGCCGGAAGGACGGGACCGTCCTCTACACCCACACGCGGATCTCCCCGCTCGAGGTCCGCGGCGAGCGACTCTTCGTCGCGATCCAGGACGACGCCACCGAGCAGGTCCGCGCCGAGCAGGAGGTCCGCCGCGCTCGCGACCTCTTGCGGTCCCTCATCGACTCCTCGCCCGACTGGATCCACGTGAAGGATCTCGAGCACAAGTTCATCCTCGTCAACTCGGCGTTCGCTGCCGCTCACGGGCTGACGCCCGAGGACTTCGTCGGTCGGCCGGACACCGACTTCTTCTCGCAGGTCGAGTGCATGGGCGACGCGGCGGCGGGGACTCGGGGGTTCCACGACGACGACAACGACGCGTTCGAGGGCCGGCTCGTCCGGCGCCCGGACGTCCGGGTCACGTTGGCCGACGGGGTGCCGCGCGTCTACGACACCCACAAGCGGCCCCTGCGCGACGAGAGCGGGCGCGTCTACGGCGTCTTGGGCTACACCCGCGAGGTGACCGAGCAGAAGCGGGCGGCCGACCTCTTGCAGCAGGCGCTGTCCGAGAAGGAGACGCTCCTGCGCGAGATCCACCACCGGGTGAAGAACAACCTCCAGATCGTCTCCGGGCTCCTCCACTTCCAAGCGAAGAAGGTCACGTCCCCCGAGGACGCGGCCGCCTTCAAGGACGGGCAGAAGCGCCTCCTCGCGATGATGCTCGTCCACGACAAGCTCTACCAGTCGACCGAGCTCGCGCGGGTGGAGCTCGGGGAGTACGTGCGGTCGTTGACGAGCGCCCTCGCGCAGTCCTTCGACGGCCAGCGGGTGCAGCTCGAGGTCCAGACGGCCGTCGCCCACGTCCCGGTCGACATGGCCCTCACGGTCGGGATGGTGCTCTGCGAGCTCGTCACCAACCTCTTCAAATACGCGTACCCGCCGGGGAGCGAGGGCGTGGGGCGCGTCTGCCTCACCTACGTCCGGGGCGTGGTCGTCCTCGACGTCCGCGACGGCGGGCGAGGCTTTCGGCAGGGCTTCGACCCCCTCGCCGCGACCTCGTTCGGCTGGCACCTCGTCAAGAGCCTGGTGGAGCAGCTCGACGGCGCGATCACCGTGACCGCGGACCCGGGCGTGCACGTCGAGGTGCGCTTCGGCGACCCCTACCGCGCTGCGTCCGCGTCGCTCGAGGCGCGCCCCGAACGCGGCGAGTCGCCGAGGGCGGTGCGCTCGTGAGCGTCGGCGTCTTCATCGTCGAGGACGAGGCGATCATCGCGATGGAGATCGAGGACCACCTGCGGGCGATGGGCTACGACGTCCGCGGCCGCGCGGCGCGGGCGGAGCAGGCGCTCGAGAGGATCCCCGCCACCAAGCCCGACGTGGTGCTCGTGGACGTGAACCTCGGCTCCGGGATGTCGGGGGTGGAGCTCACCGAGCGGCTCCGCGACGTCTGCGACGCGGCGGTGATCTACCTCACCGCGTATTCGGATCGCGCGATCGTGGAGCGGGCGATTCGCACCCGCTCCTTCGCGTACCTGGTGAAGCCGTTCCAGCGGGAGGCGCTGAGGGCGAACATCGAGATGGCGGTGCACCTCCGCGACGTGGAGCGCGCGAGCGCGCGCGCCGCCGCGGTGCTCCGAGCGACGCTCGACGCCACCGCCGACGGGCTGTTCGTGGTCGACGCCGCCGGCGACATCGTCGACACGAGCCGCACGTTGATCGAGTCGTGGCAGATCCCGTCCGACGCGGTGGGCACGCCGGCGATGCTCGAGCACATGGCCCGGGCGATCCGCGGCGCGGAGCCGGTGCCGCCGTCGTCGCTCGCGACCGAGGTCGCGCCGGGCAAGCAGTGCATCATCGAGCGGACCGATGGCCGCGTGTTCGAGCGCCGGAGCCGAACGCTGGTGCTCGGTTCCGAGATCCTCGGGCGGGTGGTGAGCTTGCACGACGTCACGGAGCAGCGCCACCGAGCGCGCTTGGAGGTCGAGGCGCGCTATCGCGCCGAGCTCTTCGAAGAGCTGAACCACCGGATCAAGAACAACCTCCAAGGCGTGGTGAGCCTGCTCCGGCTGCGGCTCGACGAGGTCGACGACCCGCGCGTGCGCGAGATCCTCGCCGGGACCGCGGGCCGGGTCCAAGCGATCGCGATGGTGCACGAGCACCTCAGCCTCTCGGGCGCTCGGGAGGTCGTCGCCGCGAGCCGCTATTTCGACGCCCTCGCCCGGGCGGTCGCGCGGGCGCACGCCGCGGCGCCGGGGACGGTGACGGTGGGGCGGGTCGAGGACCTGCCGCTGCGCCCCACCGCCTTCATGAGCCTGGGGATGATCGCCGCAGAGCTCCTCGTGAACGCGCTGCGGCACGCCTTCGTCGGCCGGGCCGAGGGCCGCGTGATGCTCGAGCTCGTGCGGAGCGGCGACGACGGGGTGCTGGTGGTCTCGGACGACGGCGTCGGCGTGGACGGGTCGCCGTCTTCGCGACCCTCGATGGGGATGCGCATCGTGCGCGCCCTCGCGGAGGGGCTCGGCGGGCGGTTCGAGCGGGTGAGCTCGCCGGCTGGCACTCGCGCCTCGGTCACCTTCCCCCTGCGATCGGCCGAAGGTCAGTCGGCGGGCGAGGGGCCCACGTAGCGGGAAGCGGGCCGGATCAGGCGCCCGTGGGCGCGCTGCTCGGCCACGTGGGCGCACCAACCCGCCGCGCGGCCGACGGCGAACGTGGGCGAGAAGAGCTCGCGGGGGAGGCCCACCGCGTCGAGCAGGACCGCGGTGTAGAACTCCACGTTCGCGGCGAGAGCCCGGGCGGGGTGGCGCCGCGCGAGGAGCGCGGCCGCCGCCCGCTCCACCGCTTGCGCGAGGTCGAGGTGGCGCGACCTCACGCCGGTCGCCTCGAGGTCGCGGGTGGCGCGCTCGAGCACGGCCGCGCGCGGATCGCGGACTCGGTACACGCGGTGGCCCATCCCCATGATGCGCCGACCGGCGGCGAGCTCGGCCTCGAGCCACGGGAGCGCGCGCTCGGGGCTGCCGATCGCGTCGAGCATGTCGAGCACGGGCCCCGGCGCGCCGCCGTGGAGCGGGCCCTTGAGCGCGCCGACGGCGGCGACGACGCACGACACCAAGTCGGACCCGGTCGAGGCCACGACGCGCGCGGCGAAGGTCGACGCGTTCATCCCGTGGTCGGCGACGGTCACGAGGTACGCGTCGAGCGCGCGAGCGCGGGCGTCGTCGAGCGGTCGGCCGAGCGCCATCCGCGCGAAGTCGGCGGCGTGGCTCAGCGCCGGATCGGGCGGGACGGCCCGCTCGCCCGCGCGAGCGCGCGCCCAGGCCCCGGCGATCACCGCCACCGCCCCGATCACGAGGTCGGGGTCTTCCGTGTCGAGTTGCGCGAGCCCGGCCCGCAGCGCGTCCATGCCGTCCGCGGCCCGCGGGCCTTCTCCGAGGGCGCCGAACGCGGCGACGCGCGCCTGGCCGAGGCGCTCTTGGAGCTCCCTCGCCCGCGTTGCCTCGCCGTCGCGCAGGAGTCCGACGACGTCTTCGAAGCAGGCGCGCTCGCCCAGGGCCTCCACGTCGTGGCCGGCGACGACCAGCCGACCGCGCTCCCCGTCGACGTCGGAGAGCCGCGTCGCCGCGACCACCACACCCTCGAGCCCATCCGCGATCTCTTTCGTCGGGTCCATTCGTGCGTCCTCGCTCGGGCCCCGCGCCGCGAGCCCGGGTTTGGGCTCGGCGTGAGCGCCGTCGTGGCTTAAGGTGGGGGCAGGGGCGAACATGATCAACGTTGATTCGACAATCCATGATCCGCTGCTCGGCGCCCGCGAGGCGGCTCGCCTCCTCGGGATCAAGCTGGCGACGCTGTACGCGTACGCGAGCCGCGGGCTCCTCGAGAGCGTGCCCTCGGGCCGGGGGCGGTCGCGCCTCTACCCGCGGTCGGCGGTCGAGCGCCTGCGCGCGCGCCGCGACGCCCGGGCAGGGCACGGGCCCGTCGCCGCCGGGGCCCTGCGCTGGGGCGAGCCGGTCCTCGACACGGCGATCACCGCGATCGGCCCCGGCGGGCCGGTGTACCGCGGGGAGCCGGCGGTCGCGCTCGCGGAGCGTGGCGCGCCCTTCGAGGGCGTCGCCGAGCTCCTGTGGGGCTGCGGCCTCGTCGACAGCGGCCCCTGGGCCGACGATCGGCGGGCGCTCGCCCTCCTCGGCCGCGTCGGCCGGCCCCCGTCGGTGTTCGACGCCCTCGCGGCGGTGATCCCGCTCGCGGCGTGGGCCGACTCGGAGCGCGTGGTCGCGACGCCGGCGAGGGAGCTCGCCCGCGCCCGGTCGCTGATCGCGACCTCCGTGTCCGCGGTCGCGCTCGCGCTCGGCCGCCCGCGGCCGCCGCCGGGGCCGGTCGCGTCGCGGCTCGCGCAGGCGATCGGCGCGCCCGCCCGCGCGGCGCGCCTCGTCGAGTGCGCGCTGGTGCTCATGGCCGACCACGAGCTCAACGCGTCGAGCTTCGCGGCGCGGGTCGCGGCGTCGACGGGCGCGGACCTCTACGCCTGCGTCGCCGCCGCGGTCGCCGCGCTGTCGGGGCCTCGCCACGGGGGCGAGGCGGCGCGGGTGCAGGCGGCGATCGCGGAGGCGCGCACGCCGCGTGGAGCGAGCGGCCTCGTCGCCGGGCGGGTCGGGCGCCAAGAGGAGCTCCCCGGCTTCGGTCACCCTCTCTATCCCGATGGGGATCCTAGGGCCGCGCTCCTCCTCGGGCGCGCGCGCGTGCTCGGCGCCTCCCGGCTCGCGGTGGTGGACGCGTTCGTGGGCGCGGCGGAGCGCCTGCGCGGCGTTCGCCCCAACGTCGACGTGGGGCTGGTGGCGGCGGCGCGCGCGGCGTCGGCCGATCCGCAGGCGCCGGCGGCGCTCTTCGCGATCGGGCGCCTCGCCGGGTGGATCGCGCACGCGTGGGAGCAACGCGCCGCGGGCCACCTCCTGCGCCCGCGCGCGCGCTACGTCGGCGCGCCCTGACCCCTCGCCGGCTCGCGCGCCGATGGCGCCAACGGACCTCTCGGAGCGGGGCGCCGCGGGTTGCGCGAGCGGGGCGGCGCTCGCAGAATGCGCGGCGATGCAGAAGCTCTTCACCAGGTCGTTGCCGCTCGCGGGGTTGCTCGTGTCCGCGGGGCTCGTCGCGGCGGCTGGGTGCAGCAGCAGCGGCACCACGCCCGGCGGCGCGTCGAGCTCCGGCGGCGCGGTGATCGCCATCGACGGCTCCCCGCAGGACGGCGCGGGAGGCTCGCCCGACGCGTCGCCGAACGACGCTTCGACCCAGGGCGACGCGCCGCGCGACGCGCCGCGCGACGCGGCGACGCTCGACGGCGCGGTCGTCGTCGGCTGCGTCATCCGGCACGAGAAGACGGGGCCCGCCTGCGGCGACGTGTGCGGCGTGCACCTCACCCTCGTCGGCCCCTCCGACTGGTACTGCACCCAAGACTGCTCCGACGCGACCCAGTGCGGCGGCGTGGCCGGGCTCACGTGCGCCCCTTACGGCGCCTGCGTGCCCACGTGCACCGCGGACGCCGAGTGCACGGCGCAGGGTTTCAAGCGCTGCGACACGACGGCCGGCGCCTGCGACACGATCTGACGTCGACCTGCGCGCCAAGGAGCGCCGCGACCTGCTATCATCGCCGCTCGATGAGCGACGATCCCATCGCGAAGGGCCTGCCTCCGGTCGACCTCCACGAATACGGCGGCAAGAAAGACGGCGAGAAGCAGAAGCTCGACCGCCGCCTCTTCATGCAGCTCCTCGTGTTCGACGTGCCCGCGGGCGAGGGCGCGGACGCGCACGCGCGCGAGCTGCTCGCGCGGCTCCGCGACGCGAACGTGGCGGCGGTGGTGTACGCGGACCTGATGAGCCCGCGCGGCGTGGGCCTCCTCACCTGGAGCGAGCAGCCGGCGCACTTCGTGACGGCGGTGCGGCCGCTCTTCTCGTCGGGCGCGCTCCGCGACGCGGAGCTCCGCGACGACTACGCGATGATCGGTCGCAGCTACGGCACCGGCCACGAGCCGGATCTCGAGTGGTTCCTCCTCCGGCGCCCGGTCGAGAACGTCATGCACGAGGCGTTCCCCTGGCACGTCTGGTATCCGCTCCGGCGCAGCGGCGCCTTCTCGAAGCTCGAGCCGATCGAGCAGAGCCACATCCTGCGCGAGCACGCCGCGCTCGGCATCGCCTACGGGCAGACCGACGCCGCCCACGACGTCCGGCTCGCGTGCCACGGCCTCGACGCCAAGGACAACGAGTTCCTGATCGGCCTCATCGGCAAGGAGCTGCACCCGCTCTCGCACCTCGTGCAGGCGATGCGAAAGACGCGTCAGACGTCGGAGTTCATCCAGCAGATGGGCCCGTTCTTCGTCGGCCACGTCGTCGGCCGCTCGAGCGCGAAGTAGCCGAGCGCGATCAGAAGAAGCCGCCGCCGCGGAGGCTGGGGTCGGCGAGGTCGTTCGTGCCTCGCGTCGGGCCCTCGGCCGCCGGCGCCGAGAGCTGGGCGTCGATCACCGCCGACAGCACCTTGGCCGCGGGCGCGTATTGCTCGCTCGAGAGCGAGCTCGGCCAGTGGATGAAAGCGCGCGGCGTCGCGCGGTGATCCGCCGTCAT
>JAEUKG010000247.1 GCA_016794325.1 Myxococcales bacterium
AGCGCGTGGGCGAGGCCGCGATCGAGCTCGGCTTCGTGAGCCCCGAGGAACTCTACCCGATGATGGCGCGGCAGGTGGAGGAGGTGTTCTACGCCGCCCTCCAGGTCGCGAGCGGCGCCTTCTACTTCTTCGACAAGATCGACGAGAAGAACATCTTCCGTCGCCACAACCTCAACGCCGGCGGCCTCCTCATGGAGGGCGCCCGGCGCATGGACGAGATGAAGTTCTTCCGGGAGAAGGTCCCGAACGACGACTACATCCCCGTCCCCAACGTCACGGGCAAGAAGCCGCCCGAGGATCTCGCCCAAGTGCACGCGCTCTGCGACGGCAAGCGCTCGGTCGCCGAGATCGGCAGGAAGAGCGGGCAGCTCGAGTTCGAGGTCACGCGCGCCGTCTTCCAGCTCCAGAACGCCGGGTTCGTCCAGGTGGTGCCGCCGCGCCTGTCGGGCGCGGAGGCGATCGTCGAGGCGTTCAATCCGGCGCTCGTGGAGATCCACGCGCGCTGCGACGCGGCGGGGAAGCTCGCCGAGCTCCGCGAGGGCCTCGCGCGCTTCGCGACGGGCGCCGGCGTCTACGACACGCTCCTCATGGGCGCGGGGCCGCTCGCCGACGGCGGTTTCCAGCCGCAGCGGGTGTCGAAGAACCTGGTCGCGATCGCGGGCGACGATCCCGACCAGTGGCTCGTGCAGCTCCTGTACGATTACGTCGGCTTCGCGCTGTTCCAGGCGGAGTCGCTGATCCCGCGCGAGGCGCAGGCGCAGCTCTTCGGGAAGGTGATGGACATGCTCAAGCCGGTGCGGCCGCTGGTCGACAACCCGGTGGGCCGGGGGCTCTGAGTCCGAGAGGGGGCACAACGTGACGACCGACGGAGCACAGAAGTCGAGCGCGGCGCCGCGGCGCCCTGGGGCGCCCAAGCGCAAGGAGCGCATGAAGCGCGAGGACATCGTCCGCGAGGCGACGAAGCTCTTCGCGCAGAAGGGCTACGACGGCGCGAGCATGGCCGACCTCGCCGAGGTCGTCGGTCTGCGCAAGGCGTCCCTCTTCCACCACTTCCCGAGCAAAGACGCGCTCTACGGAGAGGTGCTCGCCGCCCTCGTCGCGGAGGTGGGCGCCTCGATCGCCCGCGCGCAGATGGGGGAGGGGACGTTCCCCGAGCGCCTCGACGCGCTTTCGGAGACCTTGACCGACACCCTCGGATCGCAGCCGTCGATCGCGCGCCTCCTCGTGCGCGAGGCCCTCGACCACGGGCCGGTCATGCAGCGCAGCTTGGGCCCGGGGATCCAGCAGGTGCTCGAGGTCGCGCGGGCGTTCGTGGAGGCGGGCCAGAGGGCGGGGGCCTTCGACGAGCGGCTCGAGCCGGCGCAGATCGTGACGTCGCTCATCGGCGTGCACTTCATGCCGTTCGCGATCTCGGACATCGTCGAGCGGTTCACCGGCACGTCGCCCTTCGACGCCGCGGGGCTCGCCGCCCGCAAGCGCGCGGTCGTCGCCCAGGTCCGGTGCCTCATCCTCGCGCGACCGTGAGCGCCCCGATGCCGGTGCAGGTCGATCGGGACGGTCCGCTGTTCGTCGTCACCCTCGACCGGCCGGAGGTGAAGAACGCCGTCGATCGGCCGACCGCCGAGGCGCTCGCGGCCGCGTTCCGCGAGTTCGAGGCCGATCCCGCGGCGCGGGTGCTCGTGCTCACCGGCGCCGGCGGCACGTTCTCGGCGGGCGCGGACCTCAAGGCGGTCGCGAGCGGGCGCCCGAACCGCGTCGAGCCCACCGGCGACGGCCCGATGGGTCCGACGCGTATGGTCACCACCAAGCCCACGATCGCCGCGATCGCGGGGCACTGGGTGAGGGGCGCGCTCGGGCGCGCCCACCAGTGCGAACTCCGGTACGGCGAGCACTCGAAGGAGCGGGTGGGATTGCGCGGG
>JAEUKG010000264.1 GCA_016794325.1 Myxococcales bacterium
GCCTCGTCGCCGGCGCCGACGTCCTCGTCATGCCCTCGCGCTACGAGCCGTGCGGGATCGTCCAGCTCTACGCGCAGCGCTACGGCGTCGTGCCGGTCGTGCGCCGGACGGGCGGGCTCGTCGACACCGTCCTCGACGCGAGGCGCGACTCGAGCGGCACCGGCTTCCTGTTCGACGCCCTCGACCCCGGCGAGCTCGCCGCCGCCGTGACCGTCGCCCTCGCCGCCCTCCGCTCCCCCACGGGCGAGGAGCTCCGGCGGCGCGCCGCCCGGCGCGCGGTCGGTTGGGACTACCCCGCGGCGCGGTATCTCGCGATCTACCGCGACGGCGCCGCCCGCGGTTGACCGCGCGCCGCCGTGGGCGAAAGGGGGCTTCCGTGCTAGGGTCGACGCGGAATCGGCAGGGCCTCGCCCTGCGTTCGGTAGTGAAGCACCCATGACGATCCGCCCCTCCGAGCGAGAGCTCCCCGTCGACCGCGCCTCCGAGCCTCGCGTGCTCCGCCCGCGTCGCGCCGCCCCCGCCGACGCCGTGCGCCCGACCCGCGCGGAGGTCAACCTCGCCGCGCTCCGACACAACCTCCGCGTCGTCCGGCGCCACGCCGACGGCTCCAAGGTCTGGACGGTGCTCAAGGCCGACGGCTACGGCCACGGCGCGCCGGCGGTCGCGCGCACCCTCGAGCGCGCCGGCGCCGACGGCTTCTGCGTCGCCCTCCTCGAGGAGGCGGTGGAGCTCCGCGAGGCCGGGATCGTCGCGCCGATCCTGGTCATGGGGGGCTACTACGGCGGCGCCTACGCCGAGGTCGTCGCCCGAGGGGTGACGCCCGTCGTCTACGACGGATCGCACCTCGAGGGGTTCGCGCGGCTCGTGCGCTCCGGTGAGGTGCCGGGGCCGATCGACGTCCACCTCAAGATCGACACCGGGATGGCGCGCCTCGGCGTGCCCGTCGCCGACGTGGAGACGTTCGCGGCGCTGCTCGCCGAGCACCCGGAGGTGCGCGTGCGCGGGCTGATGACGCACCTCGCGTCCGCCGACGCGCTCTCGGCCGAGGCCACCCACGAGCAGATGCTCCGGTTCGACGACGCCACCGCCCGCCTCGCCCGCCGCGGCGTGCGCCCCGAGATCCGTCACGCCGCCAACAGCGCGGCGCTGCTCCGGGGCGAGGCCAAGCTCGACGTGGCGCGGCCCGGGGTCGCGCTCTTCGGGATCTCGCCGCGGCCCGTCGCCGCCTCGACCTCGGCCGTGCTCACGCCGCCGCCGTCGGTCCCGTTCACCGGCGAGCTCGAGCAGGTGATGCGCGTCCGCTCCGAGGTCGTCGACCTGCGCACGGTCGCCGAAGGGGCGACCATCGGCTACGGCGGGCTCTGGCGCGCGGCGCGGCCCTCGCGCATCGCCACCATCCCGATGGGCTACGCCGACGGCCTGTCGCGGCAGCTCACCAACGTGGGGCACGTGCTCGTGCGCGGCAAGCGCGCCCGGATCGTGGGCGCGGTCTCGATGGACATGTCGATGATCGACGTGACCGATCTCCCCGGCGTCGAGCTCCGCGACGAGGTCGTCGTCCTCGGCGACCAGGACGGCCCGCTCGGGCGCGATTTCATCGGCGCCGACGAGGTCGCCACCGCCGCGGGGACGATCCCGTGGGAGGTCCTCACGTCGATCTCGCGCCGCGTGCCGCGCTTCTACCGAGAGCCCTGAGCGATGTCCGGCGAGTCGACCGAAGAGGCGCCGCGCCCGACCTCCGTCGTCGACGTCGTCTGGGGCATGGTGACGACGCCCCCCATCGAGATCCTCGACGAGGTCGGCGAGACGGTGCTGCTCTTCGTCCGCTCGCTCACGTGGCTGGTCCGGCCGCCGTTCCGCGGCGCGCAGTTCCTCGCGGCCCTCGACTTCATCGGCGCCCAGTCGACGTTCATCGTCGGGCTCGTGGGCCTCTTCACCGGCATGGCGTTCACCCTGAGCACGATCACGGCGTTCCGGCAGTTCTCGGCCGAGGGCATGGTCGGCGGCGTCGTCGCCCTCGCGCTCGCGCGCGAGCTCGCGCCCGTGCTCGCGGCGGTGGTGCTCACCGCGCGCGCGGGGTCGACGATGGCGAGCGAGCTCGGCAACATGCGCGTCACCGAGCAGATCGACGCCATCACGACCATGGGCGTGAGCCCGGTGCAGTACTTGGTCGTCCCTCGCATCCTCGCGTCCACGCTCATGCTCCCCTTGCTCGCGGTCGCCTTCGGGATGGCGGGCATGGGCGGCGCCTACATCGTCGCCGTGCTCTGGCAGTCGATCGATCCCGGCGTGTTCTGGGACCGGGTGCGCTCGCTCGTGATGTGGAAGGACATCACGATGTGCATCACCAAGGCCCTGATCTTCGGGGTCATCGTCTCCACGATCTGCTGCAAGAAGGGCTTCTACGCGTCGGGCGGCGCGCGGGGGGTGGGCGAGGCGACGGCGAAGGCGGTCGTCTCGAGCATCGTCGCCATCTTCGCGGCCGACTACGTGACGACCGCGTTCATGACCGACGTATGAAGCCGCGGTTCTTCCGCGACGGCGCCGCCTTCGAGCGGTGGCTGGAGGTGAACCACGAGCGCGAGCGCGAGCTCGTGGTCGGCTTCTGGAAGAAGGGCACCGGCAAGCCGAGCATCGACTGGCCGACGTCGGTCGACTGCGCGCTGTGCTTCGGCTGGATCGACGGCGTCCGCCGCTCGCTCGACGCCGAGAGCTACTCCATCCGCTTCACGCCGCGCAAGAAGGGGAGCCACTGGAGCGCGGTGAACCTCCGCCGGTACGCCGCGCTCCTCGCCGAGGGGCGCGTTCGCCCGGCCGGGCGCGCCGCCCACGACCGCCGGGACCCCGAGCGGACCGCGCGCGCCTCGCACGAGCAGGCCGTCGTCGAGCTGCCCGCCGACCTCGCGGCGCGCTTGGCGCGGGACGGCGCCGCCTCCCGCCACTTCGCGACGATGCCGCCCTGGTACCGGAAGTCCGCCACCTGGTGGGTGATCTCGGCCAAGAAGGCCGAGACCCGCGAGCGCCGCTTCGAGCTCTTGCTCGAGCACCACCGCGGCGGGGCCACCCTGCCGGTGCTCACGCGGCCGAGCGCCAAGGGGAAGGCGAAGCCCGGCTGACGGTCAGCTCAGCGCGAGCATCCGATCGATCGGGGTGCGCGCCTTCACCATCAGATCCGGCTGCATCTCGAGGCGCGGCTCGAGGTCGCGCAGCGCGAGGTAGAGCTTCTCGAGCGAGTTCTTCTTCATGTGCGGGCACTCGTTGCACGCGCAGTTCGCCTCGGGGGGCGCGGCGATGAAGGTCTTGTCGGGGGCGGCCTTCTGCATCTGGTGGAGGATGCCGGGCTCCGTCACCACGATGTGCTCCTTGGCGTCCGACTTGGCGGCGTAGTTGAGGATGCCGGTGGTGGAGCCGACGTAGTCCGCCATCCGCAAGATCGCGTCCTCGCACTCCGGGTGGGCGAGGATCTTCGCCTTGGGGTGCCGCTCCTTGAGGGCGATGAGCTTCCGCTCGCTGAAGGTCTCGTGGACGATGCAGCTGCCCTGCCAGAGCACCATCTCCCGGCCGAGCTTCTTCGCGAGGTAGGCGCCGAGGTTCTTGTCGGGCGCGAAGAGCACCGTCTTGCCCGCCGGGATCTGGGCGACGATCTTCTCGGCGTTGCTCGAGGTGACGATGTAGTCGCTCTCGGCCTTCACCGCCGCCGAGCAGTTGATGTACGAGACGACGACCGCGCCCGGGTACCGGGCCTTCCAAGCCACGAATTTGGCCTCGGGGCACCCGTCGGCGAGCGAGCAGCCGGCGGAGAGATCGGGCACCACGACCGTCTTGTCGGGGTTGAGGATCTTCGCGGTCTCGGCCATGAAGTGGACGCCGGCGAAGCAGATGACCTCCGCGTCCGT
The DNA here is from genome assembly GCA_016794325.1 of Myxococcales bacterium. Taxonomy (GTDB): domain Bacteria; phylum Myxococcota_A; class Polyangia; order Polyangiales; family Polyangiaceae; genus SXNL01. The sequence goes on from JAEUKG010000264.1 coordinate 3,897, forward strand.
CTTCTTCGCGGCTTGCGCGAGCTGGAGCGAGTCGCCGATGAAGTCGGCCACGTCCTGGATCTCGCCGTCCTGGTAGTAGTGCGCGAGCACGACCGCGCGCCGCTCCTTCTTCAGGCGGCCGATCTCGGCCTCGAGATCCAGCGACGGGTCGACCGTCTTTTCGGCCTCACGGCCAGCGATGGGGAGCGTCCTGCCGAACATGTCGCGGCAGAGCGTAGGCCGCGGTCACTCGCGCGACAAGAGGCGCGCCGAGATGTGGGCGCCGAGGGCGTCGCTCATGAGCTCCTCCACGAAGCCGTGGACCTTGGCCCGCTCGGCGTCGTCGGCGAAGAGGAACTCGATGCCCATGCCCGGGGGCTTGCCCGCCGCGATCTCGTCGGGGGAGGGGCACCACCGCACCACGCCCCGGAGGGCGAGCCGCGACGTGCCGCGCGGCGGCTCGCTCGGGGGGGGAGCGTCGCTGGCGGCCGAGGTCTCGGGGACCGGCTTGCCGGTGCTCGGCAGGTGGAGGACGAAGACGAACTCGGTCCCGATCGGCAGCGGGCGGGTCGTCTTGATGAACGTCCCGCCCTTCGAGATGTTCTTGGTGTAGTCCGCGAAGAACGAGTTGAGGCGCTTGTAATCTACACGCAACGTGATCGGCGCGCGGTTCCCCGTGCGCTTGTCGCCGGCGTCGGCGGTCGCGTGTTGCCCACTCATCGGATGGAAAGCGTACGGCCCAGCGGCCCGCCGGACAACTTTTGCGGGCGCGGCTCCGGCGCCGCCCCGTCGTCGCCGGCGCTCCCGGGCCGGAATGCGGCTATGCTCGGCGTATGCTGCGACCGGCTCTGGAGAAGCTGCGCCAAGTGCGCGACGAGGTGCGCGCCACGCCCGAGCGGGTGAAGGCGACGATGGCGATGGCGCGCACGACGGGCCTCGTGTGGGAGCTCACCGGCTCCGGCGTGTCGGCGGTGGTGCGGGCGCAGCTCGCGGGCGGGCAGAACCCGTCGCTCATCTACCGGATCCACGCGAAGAACACGCCCGACAAGGTCGCCCTCGTCCACCGCGATCGCGCGCTCACCTTCGCCGAGGTCGACGCCCGCATCGACCGGCTCGCCCACGGGCTCGTGTCGCGGGGGATCGGCCGCAAGAAGAGCCTGATCCTGATGATGAAGAACGGGATCGAGATGGTGGAGCTCGGCGTCGCCGCGGCGCGGGTCGGGGCGGCGGCGGTGAGCATCTCGTGGCGCTCGACGCCGGCCGAGCTCGCGTACCTCGCGAACCACTCGGGGGCGCGCGGGGTCGTGTGCGATCCCGAGCTCTACCCGGTGGTGGTGGCGGCGTCGAAGGACCTCTCGCCTGACCTCCTCGACAACGTCTTCGTCCGCGCGGAGCGCGTGCTCGGCGCCCGCGAGCTCGACGAGCTCTATTCGGCGCGCCCGGGCGCGGCCTTCACCGCCGAGGGGGGCTCCGACGACGACGCCGCCGTCGTGATCTACACCTCCGGCACCACCGGTAAGCCCAAGGGGGCGGTGCGCAAGTTCCCCCGCGACACGATGCCGGCCGCGTTCCGCTTCATCTCCCAGACGCCGATGCGCTGCGACGACGTCCACCTCGTGACGTGCCCGCTCTACCACTCCACCGCCTTCGGGTTCCTCACGCTGTCGCACGTGCTCTCGAACACCGTCGTCCTCATGGACGAGTTCAAGCCCGACCTGTTCGTCGACCTCGTCGATCGGCATCGGGTGACGACCACGGCCCTCGTCCCCACGATGCTCCACCGCGTGCTCTCGCTGCCGCGCGACGTCGTCGACCGCCACGAGCTGCGCTCGCTGCGGGCGATCTTCTCGGGGGGCGCGCCCTTGCCGGGGCCGCTCGCGCTCGACTTCATGGATCGCTTCGGCGACGTGGTGTGGAACTTCTACGGAGCGACGGAGACCGGGCTCGTCACCCTCGCGAGCCCGCGGGACCTGCGCCACGCCCCGGGTACCATCGGCCGCGCGATCCCCGGCAACGAGATCGCTCTCCTCGGCGACGACGGAGCCCCGGTCGCGGACGGGTCGGTGGGCGAGCTCTACGTCAAGAACAAGCTCCTCGTCGCCGGCTACCACCGCGACGACGACGCCACCCGCTCGAGCATGAAGGACGGCTTCTTCTCGGTCGGCGACCTCGCGCGCAAGGACGCCCAGGGGCGGTACTTCATCGAGGGCCGCAAGCGCGACATGATCATCTCCGGGGGCGTCAACGTCTACCCGGCCGAGGTCGAGGGCGTGCTCGAGAGCCACCCGGACATCGCCGAGGTCGCGGTCGTGGGCGCGCCGGACGTCGAGTGGGGCGAGCGCGTGCGGGCGTTCGTCGTCGCGCGCCCGGGGGCGGTGCTCGAGGAGGGAGCGTTGAAGGTGTGGGTCCGCGAACGCCTCGCGGGCCCGAAGGTGCCGCGCGATTTCGTGGTCCTCGACGCTCTGCCGCGAAACCCCACGGGAAAGGTGCTGAAGCGGGAGCTTCGCGCGCTCTGACCCGGCGCCGCGCCCAGGTGGGGCGAGGTGGGAGGGCTCGGCGGTGTCGCGAGATGTGCCGGCCGATGTGGTAACCTTTTCGGTGACTTGACCGTTTCGCTCGGCACCACGCTGAAGGGGCGCTACCGCCTCGACGCCGTCCTCGGCAAGGGCGGGATGGGCGAGGTCTACGCCGCCACCGACGCGACCACCGGCGAAGACGTCGCCATCAAGGTCGTGAGCCGCGCCTACTTCACCGACACGTTGATGGCGCGCCTCTACCGCGAGGCCGAGGCGGCGCGGCGCATCCAGAGCGACCTCGTGCCGCGCCTCTACGAGGTCGATCACACCGAGCAAGGTGAGCTGTTCTTGGTCATGGAGCGCCTCCATGGAGAGCCGCTCTCCCGCCGGCTCAAGATGCGCGGCGCCCTCGACTGGTCGGAGGTGAGCGCTTACGGCGAGGACATGCTGCGGGCGCTCATCGACGCCCACACCGCGGCCATCGTCCACCGCGATCTCAAGCCCGGCAACGTGTTCATGACCGAGCCGACCCCGGGGAGCGCGGGGGAGGGCGGCCGCGAGCGCGCGAAGATCCTCGATTTCGGCGTGTGCAAGATCGACGGCACCGACGAGGAGAACCTCACCGCGACCGGGGAGGCGATCGGCACCATCGCGTACATGGCCCCCGAGCAGATCCGAGGCGCGGCCAAGGTCGACGAGCGCGCCGATCTCTACTCGCTCGGCCTCGTCGTCTTCGAGATGGTGAGCGGCCGGCTCCCCTTCGACGCCCAGGGTCAGGTGGCGCTCATCGCGAGCAAGCTCGAGCGGTCCGCGCGCAAGCTCGGGGAGCTCGCGGTGGTGCCGGTGCCGGCGGGCCTCGAGGCGCTGCTGGCGAAGGCGCTCGCCCGCAAGCCGCAGGATCGCTTCCAGAGCGCCCAGGAGATGCTCCGCGCGTGGCGCGCGCTCGGTCCGGCGGTGGTGGCGCCGCGCGCGCACCCGTCCACCGGGCCGACGTTCCCGTCGGGCACGCAGACGGCGATGACCGCGGGCACCCTCACCCGCGAGGCGGGCGGCGGCAGCACGCGCTTGTGGCTCATGCTCGCCGCGGTCGCCGCGCTCCTCGGGGCGTCGGGCCTCATCGCCGCGGTTGTGGCGAGGAACCGCGCCGCGCGCGAAGAGGCCGCCGCCGCGGCCGTCGCCGCGCCCGTCGTCTCGGCG
>JAEUKG010000312.1 GCA_016794325.1 Myxococcales bacterium
CCGGTGGCGGTGGCGGCCGGCGCCGCGGCCGGAGTGGAGGCGGGGCCGGCGCCGAGGGCGTTGACCTTCTCGTTCCACTCGATGGCGGGACGCTGCTCGAGCGGAGTGGTGACGCCGCCCTTCTCGAGCGCCGTCGCCGTCAGCGTGAGGGTCTTGCCCTCGACCGCGGTGAACGAGTGCGCGCTCTTGACCTCGAACTTGTAGCCGCGGAGGTAGGTGAAGACGCCGTAGCCGTTGCCCTGGAAATTGAGGACGACCTGCACGGTGTGGTCGCCCGGCGGCACCGAGCCGTTGAAGATCGGGATCTCCTTCTGGTCGGCGAGCGCGCCCGTCTCGTCTTGCTTGTTGTACTGGACCGTCCCGTCGATGACGAAGAGAGCGCGCGTGAGGCGGAACGCGTTCGACATCTCGTTCTTGAAGACGACCTCGGACCGCGAGCCCGCCGCACCCCCCGAGAGGATGGTGTCGGAGAGCAGCGCGAGCCGCGTGTGGCTGCGTCGGATCTGATCCTTCAGCTCGTCGGCGCGAGCCTCGAGGTCGCGCAGACGAACGGCGTAGGTCGAGCCGTCCATCGCCGGCTTCTCGGGGATGGGCACGGCGGGCCCGGCCGAGGCAGGCGCGGCGGCGGTCGCGGGCGCGCTCGCGGCTGGCGCGGCTGAGCTCGCGGCGGCGACAGGAGCCGCGGACGCCGAGGCCGACGCCTTGGCGCTGGCCGCAGGCTTGGCGCCGCCGGTCGCTGCGGGCTTCGTTCCCTGCGCGAGCGCAGTGAGAGAAACACCGACGACGAAGAAGAAAGCAAGACTAGTGGCCTGACGTCGCATTGGGGCTCCCCTTGTTTTGGTCGGGCGGTCCAGCCATCGAGCGGGCCGCGCAGTACGCCTCGGGGCAGGGAGCATAGTTTGCGCACGCCCCTGCTTGCAACGGGCGAACGCAGCCTTTCTGCGGGGAGGCCGGCCGGACGCCCGGTTGGCTCCTCGCGCGCCGTGTGCCGGACGGCGGAGGCGGGCCTGCCCGCGGCCGGTGTCCACTGGGCCGGCTCCAGCTCGAGGCCCCGACCCCCGAGCCCACCCCGACCCCGAAAGCAGTTGTCCCTCGGCGCGGCGTGGGGGTATCACGCTTACTGCCTTCAGGCTTGGGTCCAAGACAGCCAACGTGGTCGGGGTTAGAACTTTGCGGGCAACCATCCGTCAGAACCACCAAGGAAATGGCCCTTGGAGTGTTCAGCGGCGATTCTCCACGCTGGTGCGTGGGTGTCGGGGAATGTGGGCAAACTGCCCACCAGCCCAGCTGGGGGGGCCCCCTTGAGCCACGAACGAGGCGACGTCTCCGACGAAGCGCTGATGATCCGCTACCAGCGCGGGGATCGCACCGCGTTCGGGGTCCTGGTGCGCCGCCATCAGGGCGCGCTCTACAACTTCGCCCTCCGCCAGCTGCGGTCGCCGCAGGTGGCCGAGGACGTGGTGCAGGAGGCGTTCGTCCGCGTCGTCCAGAGCGCCGCGGATTTCAAGCACGAAGCCCGATTTCTCACGTGGATCTACACGATTGTCCGCAACCTCTGCATCGACCAGATGAGAAAGCACGCGCTCCGAAAGCACGCCTCTCTCGACGAGTCGAGGGGGGAGGAAGGTGATGGGCCGACCCTCGGCGAGAAGATCGCCGATCCGAACGCCGGCACCGAGCGGGCGGCGACCGGCACCGAGCTCAAGGAGCGCATCGCGGCGGCGGTCGACAAGCTCCCCGACGACCAACGGGAGGTCTTCCTGATGCGCGAGGTCGCGAACCTCCCGTTCAAGGAGATCGCCGAGATCACCGGCGTCCCCGAGAACACCGTGAAGAGCCGCATGCGCTACGCCCTCGAGCGCTTGCAGGAGGCCCTCTCCGAATACGAAGAATACGCGAGGGCGCTCCGATGATCGCGCGGCTCGGGTGGCGAACTCCCCTTTTCGTGTGCAAATTTCCAGGGTGCGGTGGCTACCCCACCTCGCCGGACGACCTGCGACGACGACGTTAGACCCCTTCCCTTACCTCACGCGTACACACCAAGAAGCGAAAGACCCATGGACTGCGAGAAGTGCGAACCCCTGTTGCTGGACGAGCTCTACGGTGAGCTCGACGAGCTGACGAGCGCCGCCGTCCGGCGGCACGTCGGGGGCTGCGCGCGCTGCGGCGAGATCCTCGCGGGCATGCGTGCGACTCGCAAGCTCGTCTCGCTGCCCACCGTGGACGTGCCCGAGGGCCTCGAGGATCGCATCCTCGCCGCCGCGGCCGAAGCGCAGAAGGTCGTGCCTATCCGTAGCCGGATGTCGCGCGCCGTGTCGTGGGCCGGCGCGTGGGCGATGCGGCCGCAGACGGCGATGGCGGCGGTGTTCCTCCTGATGATCGGGTCGACGACGCTCCTCCTCCGCAACAACGCGCGAGCGCCGAGCTCGGCGACGGCGCCGATCACCGTGACCCAGCGGGGCGCGCCTGCGGCGCAGGGCGCGACCGACGACGAGCGCAGCGACATCAGCGCCGCGAGCAGCGCGCACGGTCTGCTCGAGAAGAACGTGAACCTTCCGCCGGCGCCGGTCGTGGCCGCCACCGCGGCGCCGATGGCGAGCACCATCGCCCTCGCCGATCCCGCGCCGGCCGAGTCCGAGAAGAAGAGCGACGACAAGAACAAGCAGGAGCTCGGCAAGGTCGCCCTCATGGATGCGCTCGAGGAGGACTCGCCCAAAGACAACCTCCGCCTCGGCAACGCCGGGCCGGTCGCCGGCGCGGCGGCCGCGCCGCGGCAGGCCCCCCAGGCGGCGCCGGGCAACGCCGGAGGCGCCGGTGGCGCGCGCGCCGAGGGCTTCCTCTCGCAGACTCCCTCGCGCGACCGGGGCCAGGCCGACGACGCCTTCCAGCGCGGGGTGGGGTCCTACCGCGCGGGCCGCTTCGCCGACGCGACGCGCTCGTTCGACCAGGCCGCGCAGACCGGCGACAAGAACGCCGCGCTCTGGGCCGCCAAGAGCTTGCGCGCGCAGAGCGGGCCCGCGGCCGCTGCGCCGAGGTTCGACGCGCTCGCCGGGACCGACACCGCGGTCGCGCAAGAGGCGCTCTTCGAGGCGGCCGAGTGCTACCGCCAGATGGGCAACGCCGCGGCGGCGCAGCAGCGCTACAACCGCCTGCTGTCGGTCGCGGCGTACGCGGCGCGAGCGCAGACCGCGATCGACACGATGAACCAGGTGGCGTCGCGCAAGGCCGCGGCCACCCCGCGCGCAGCGGCGCCCGCGCCCGCGGCCCCGCCCGCCGCCAAGCCCGCGGCGACCTCCACCACGCCGCCGGCCGCGATCGACGGCAAGGGCGACAACGCGGCGTCGGGCTTCTGACCGTGTCCGAGGCGGCGATCGAAGACGCCGTCGCCGAGTGGCAGCGCCGTGACCGCGAGCGCACGGCGGCGGCGGTGGACGAGCGGGCCATCGCCCAGAGCGAGGCCGCGCGGGCGCTCGTCGTCCGCTCGCACCTCGAGGGCGCGCACACCGCCGAGCTGCTCGGGGCGTGGTTGCGCCTCGGGCGACTCTCGAGCGAGCTCGGCGCGTCGCCGACGCTCCTCTCCGGGCTCGTCGAGACCCTCCCCCGCCCCCTCGATCCCGCGACCGCCGCCGGCGCCCGGGCGGCGGTGCTCGAGGGCGCGCTCCGCGCCACGTCGGAGGAGCTCCGGGCGGCGGGGCGGCGCGCCTGGGACTATCCCGGTTGTGTGGTGCCGATCGACGGCGCCTCGGCGGCGGTGGTGGGCCCCCCCGACGCGGTCTGGGACGAGGACGACGCCTTGGCCCGGTGGGCGGGGCGGGTCGCGTCGGGGCTCGCGAGGCGCGGGGTGCGCGAGGTGCTCGTCACCGCGGGGCCTCGCGCGCTCGCCGAGCTCGACGACGCGCTCGAGACGGTCGGCGCCCGGCGCGTGCCGCCGGCGCCGGCGGGGCCGA
>JAEUKG010000347.1 GCA_016794325.1 Myxococcales bacterium
GACTACGGCGCGCTGACCGTGTTCGCGCGCGCGGCCTTCGACGTCAGGAAGGTGCGCAAGGTCTCGCCAGCGTGTTTCCACCCGCCCCCCGACGTCACGAGCGCGGTCGTCGAGCTCCTCCCCGCGGGGCGCGCGGAGGAGACCCCCGCGTTCCGGGCCGTCGTCCGCGCCGCGTTCGCGACCCGCCGCAAGACCCTACGCAACGCGTGGCGCGGGCTCGGCGCGCCCGAGGGGGCCGTCGGCGCGGCCGCCGAGGCGGCGGGGGTCTCGCTCGACGCGCGCGGCGAGACCCTCGACGTGGACGCGTTCGCGCGCTTCGCCGATCAGCTCACTCTTCGTGGCTGGCGCCCAGCTCCTTGAGCGCCTTGATCGCGTCGCGGCGGTCGGGATCGGTGGGGGGAGCGAGCTGGAGGAAGAACTTGTAGTGCTCGATGGCCTCGGCCTTGCGCCCGGTCTTCTTCGACGCCTCGCCGGCCTCGAACTGCGCCTGGGCGAACCACCCGGGTCGCGGCTGGATCGCGCTGCCCTCCTCGGTCGCGTATTTCAGGTGGACGTACGCGTCCTTGGCGTTGCCCTTGTCGGCGAGGAGCCGACCGTAGCGGTAGCGCCACTCGGGTCGCTTCTCGTCGCCGGCGATCGCCTTCCCCCACTCGGCGAGAGCCGCGGCCCCGTTGTTCTTCTCGCCGTAGCACTCGGCGAGCATCGCGTGCGCCTCGTAGCGGGCGGGCTTCAGCTCGAGCGCGCGGAGGAGATCGCGGATCGCGAAATCGATGCTGCTCTGACGGCGGTAGACGACGCCGCGCTGCCAGTAGGCGTCGGCGTTGAGCTTGTCGAGGGCGAGCGCCTTGTCGACGTGCGTCTTCGCGAGCCCGAGATCGGCCGGCACCGACTCGTTGGCCGCCCACGCGACGTAGAGGTGGTATTCGGCGCGGTTGGGGTCGAGCTCCACCGCCCGCTTGAGGTGCTTCATCGCGGTGACGGTGTCGAGGCCGCCCTTCTTCAGGTAGGCGCGGCCGAGGAAGTGCTCGGCTTCGGCGCTGTTGGCGCGGGTCTGGAGCACGTTCTTGATCATCGGGATCGCCTCGTCGACGTTCCCGTTGGCGGCGTAGGCGGCCCCCACGCGGAGCTTGAGGTCGATGTCGTTCGGCGCCTTGGCGAGGGCGCTCTTGAACTGGTCGAGCGCCTTCTCGACCTGGCCCGACTCCTCGAAGAGCAGGCCGCGCTCGACCGCGAGCCCCGGGTACTCCTTGTCGAGGGCCGTGACCTTGTCGAACTCGGCCTCGGCCTCCGTGTATTTGCGCATCTTCCGGAGCGTCACCGCGAGGCGGAAGCGCGTGCCCACGTCCTTCGAGTCCTTGGTGAGCGCGGTCTCGAGGTGGCTGATCGCCTCGTCGTAGTGGCCCTGCGCGGCCGCGACCTCGCCGAGCGCCCGCTCGAGCGCCGAGCTCGGCGGGAGCTTCTGCCGCGCGAGCTCGAGCTTCGCCTGCGCCTCCGAGGCGCGCCCCTCCGACGCGAGGAGCGACGCGAGGGCCGCGTACGCCTGCACCGACTCGACCTGCTTCGGATCCGACAGCTCGATCGCGGTGTTGTAGTGCTGCTCCGCGACCTGCTTGTTGCCGAGCGCCTCCTCGGTGCGGCCGAGCCACAGCGACACCCGCATGTTCTTGGGGAACGCGACCGAGGCGCCCGCGAGCTGCGTCTTCACCTCTTGCAGGCGCTCGAGCTGGATCTTGGTCTTGGCCGACCCGATGATCGCGTCGAGGCTCTTCGGGTCCTTGGCGATGGCCTCGTCGAAGCGGGTGAGCGCCTCCGCGTACCGGCCGTCGGCGAGGAGGATCTCGCCCTGGCCGATCAGCGCCGAGATGTTCTTGCCGTCGAGCTTGACGGCCTCCTGGAACGCGGCGCGCGCCTCGCCGGCGCGGTCGCGGCCGAGGAGGACCCAGCCCTTGGCGGCGTACGCCTCCGACATCTCGTGGCTCGACGCGAGCGCCTTGCCCGGCCCGTCGAGGACGACGGCGAGATCCTTGAGCGCCGCCTCGTCGGCTTGCGACAGCTCCCACGAGACGCGCGCGCGCAGCGTGAGCGCGCCGGGGTGGTTGGGCGACTGCGCGAGCACGGCGTCCACCGACTTCTTCGCGCCCTCGAGATCGCGCGCGAGGTACGCGGCGCGAGCGAGGCCGAAGGTCGCGCGGACGCCCGCCGCCGGCGACGACGCGCGCGCGAACGCCGCCTTCGCCGCCGCGGCGTCCTTGGCGGAGAGCTCGACCTCGCCGCGCAAGAGATCGAGATCGGTGGTGATCGGGTCCGCGCCGACCTTCGCCCGAGCGTTGTCGATGCTCTTCCTGGCCTTGACGGGATCGCCGCTGAGCGCGTCTTGGGCCGCGAGCGCGGCGACGTGGTACTGCACGTCGGTGTTCGGCGGGATCTCCGCGAGCCAGAGCTTCGCGCGCGAGCCCCGCTCGATGTCGGCGCCGAAGCGCACCTGGGCCGCGAGCTCCGAGAACGCGGCCATCGCGGTGAGGGGCCGCGCGCGCGGGTATTTCTTGCGGGCCTCTGCGAGCTCGTCGTTCGCCGCGCGGGCCGCGCCCCAGGTGTCCGCGCCTTGCTTCTTGCGAGCTGCCTCCGCGCTCGTCTGCGCCGTCTTCAGGTATTCGCCCTTGCGCACGGCGTCGCTGATGACCAGGTGGCCGAAGGCGCCGACCGGCGTGAACTGCAGCGCCGCGCCGCCGATGATGAAGAGCGCGACGACGCCAGCGATGATCTTCGGCGCCTTCGACGACGGCCGCGCCTCGATCGAGTGACGGCGCTCGGCGCGACCGCCTTGGTGGAGCTGGGCCTCGCCGGGAGCGACGTCCGCTTCCATGCTCGTCCCGGAGATCGCGACCGGCGGCGCGATCGGCGCCTCGTCGGCGCCCATGCCTCCGCCGAGGTCGACCTCGCCGAACGCCATGCCACCGACCCGCGCGTCGTGACCGCCCGCGGGGATCTGCGGCGCGGCCGTCGAGAGCGACGGATCGGCCGGGAGCTCGAACTCGCCGAAGTTCACGGGGCCGTCGCCGCTCGGCACCGCGGGCAAACCGCCGCCGTGGACCGCCATGGGCAAGCCCCCGCCGTGCACCGCCATCGGCAAGCCCCCGCCCGCGACGTTCGCCGGCAAGCCGCCGCCTTGGACCGCCATCGGGAGGCCGCCCCCCGCGACGTTCGCCGGCAGCGCGCCGCCTTGGACCGCCATGGGCAAGCCCCCGCCGTGCACCGCCATCGGCAAGCCCCCGCCGTGCACCGCCATCGGGAGGCCGCCGCCGGCGACGTTCGCCGGCAGGTTGCCGCCGGGCATCGCCATCGGGAGCCCAGCCCCGCCGATCGGCGACGGGAGGCCCTGGCCGTCGACCGGCATCGGCAGCGCCGCGCCGTGGACCGCCATCGGGAGGCCGGCGCCCGACGACGCGGGGAAGTTGTCTTGCAGCGCGGGCAGGCCGAGCCCGCCGCTCGACGCGGGGAGGCCGACGCCGCCCGAGAGCGCAGGCAGGCCGACGCCGGCGCTCGACGCGGGGAGATCTCCCTGGTGCCCCAACGCGGGCAGATCGATCTCGCCGAAGCCGAAGCCGCCCGGCGGCGGGGGCGCCGCAGGGGCGCTGCGGACGGCCGGGAGATCGGCGACGCCGCGCGGCTGCGCGACCTGCGGAAGATCGATCGACCCGAAATCGGGCGCCGGCGCCGCGGCGGGCGCGGGCCGCGCCGCGGCGGCGGGCGCGGGCGCGGGCCGCCGAGCCGCGGGCAGATCGGTGATCGGCGCGGGCATGCTGAGCTCGCCGAACCCCGCGGGCGCGGCCGCCGCGGGCGCGGGGGCAGGCGCGCGCACGGGTGATGGCAGATCGAGCTCGAAGCTCGGCGCGGCAGCGGCGGGCGCGGCAGCGGCGGCGGGCGCAGCCGGCGGAGGCTTGACTGCCGCGCGGGGCGCCGCCTTCGGCTGGTTTCGGACCGCCGGGAGCGCGACGTCGTCGGGCAACGCCGGGAGATCGAGGCCGCCGTCGGCGCCGAGGTCGCCGAAGTTCGTGAGCGTCCCCTTCGTGGGCGCGGGCGGCGCCGGGCGCGGCGCCGGCGCTGCGACCCCGGGCGCCTTCGCCGGCGCAGCCGTGA
>JAEUKG010000478.1 GCA_016794325.1 Myxococcales bacterium
AAGCGGCGCGCACCGTAGCTTCGTGACTTTTTTGCGTCAACCGGTTTTTGACGAGCTCGTGAAGGTTGAGCTTCATCGAGTCCTACCCCGCCCTACCGGTTCTGCCTTTTGGCCTGACTTGAGTGACGCAGTGATAAATTCCTAACGGGCGTGCTGACGTCAGGCCACGCACACCTCGTGGGCCCCGGGCCCCGCCCAACGAACGCAACTCCTTGATATTACTAGCTACCTTGGGTTCGCTGCGGTTGCGCACCTTGAGCGAGGGGCGGATCCGGAGCGTCGTGTCGGTCTCGGGTGGGTCGGTGATGGGGCACCAACGCATCCGCTGCGTGTCCCTAGGGCAACCCTCATGCCTGACGACATTGTGGGGTGGGGTCAGACACCCCCACGACCCCCGCGCGCGCCATGGAAGAAGAGGAGCGCCACGTAGGCGATCCCGAGGACGAGCTGGGCGGTCGCGAGGGTCGTCGCCTGACGGTGCAGCGCCTCGAGGGCGAGCCCCCCTTCCCCCAACCCACGGATGGCGCCCGACGCGTGGAGGCGAGCGATCCCGGGCGAGACGTGCAGCGCGTGCCACCCGCCGAGCGCCGAGAGGAGGATCGCGACCGCGCCCCGGACGCGCCCCGCGCGCGGGACGGGGCGGTCGAGGTACGCCGCCGCCCCCTCGCACGCGAGGACCACCGCCGCGCAGCCGAGGATCACGCGGTCGAAGCGGCGGAAGATCACCGTCATCACGTCGGCCGCCTCGTTGGCCGGGAGGCCGCGGAAGATGACGGGCGCGACGAGCGCCCCGAGCACCAGCAACCCGAGCGTCCAGAGGCACACCGCGAGGGCCGCCGCGGTGCGCCAGAGCGTCCCCGCGGAGCGGCTCACGACGCGTCCTCCTCGCCCGCTTCGTCTGCCCGCTCCTCTTCTTCTTCGCCCGCGCGCGCGGGCTCGCGGTCGATGAGGGCGAGGGCGTCCTTCGCGAGCTCGGCGTCCAGCCCCGTCATCGCCGCGAGAGGCCCGCGCGCGGACGTGAGCCGCGCCCTGCCGGCGGCGACGATGGCCGCGCCGCGCGTGGCGTCGCTCCGGCTCGACAGGTCGTCGAGGATGGACCGCGACGCGCGGTCGTCGCCGAGGCGCGCGAGCGCGATGCGCGCCGACAGGGAGCACGTGTCGCGGAGGAAGCGCGCGAGCCCGCGGAAGCGGCGCTCGAGGTGAGGGATCGCCTCCCGGAGCCCGAGCTCGCCGGCGAGCTCGACGGCCGCGGCCTCGTCCTCCTTGTTGACCGCCGGGCCCTCGCCGCGCACGACGGCGAGGACCCGCGCCTTCGCCGCATCGTGGCCGCGCTTCGCGAGGAGGATCGCGGCCGCGAGCGCGACGTCCGGGTGCTCGTCGCCGAGGTGGGCCTCGGCGGCCTTGGCGAACGACCGCCACCGGGCGCTCGTCGACACGCCGTCGCGGTCGACCCGCTCTTCGGCGACGCGCAGGGCGATGTGGGCGACGGCGGGGTCTTCGTCCCCGAGCGCGCGCGACAGCGCCGCGAGCACGTCGCCCTCGTCCTTCGCCACGCGCGAGTAGGCGATCACCGCTTGGTAGCGCACCTCGGGCCGAGGATCGGTCAGCGCGCGCGAGAGCCGCGGCGCCGCCCGCGCGTCGCCGATCTCCCCGAGCGCCGACAGCACCATCTGGCGGACGAGCGCGTCGCCGTCCTCCACCGCCACGAGGAGCTTCGGGAGCGCGTCCTTCGCGCCGAGGTCGGCGAGCGCCGTCGCCGCGGCGGACCGGACCTCGGGGCGCTCGTCCTCGAGCAGCTTGGGGACCTCGGCGACGGCGCGCTCGCGCACCGCCTCGTCGGCCCGGGAGTGACGGACGACGTCGGCGAGCGCGCTCACCCGGGTGGCGGGCCGCTCGGACGCGAGATCGCGGAAGCTCGCCTCGATGTTGCGCGGCAGCGGCGGGAACAGCATCGCCCCTCTCCGTACTACCTCTTCGGCTCGAGCGCACGCCCGGCCGCCATCATCGCGGCGCTGCTGAGGAACACGGCCGAGCTCGCGAGCACGAGCACGTGCGGCGCCCGGAGCATCGAGACGACGCCCTGATCGAGGAGCGCGCCGAGCGACACGCCGTCGCGCGCGCCGAGGCCGACGAACGACAGCGCCGCCTCGCCGACCACGAGCGCCGCGCCGCTCGCCCCGAGCTGGACCGCGGCGACCCCGACGACGTTGGGGACGACGTGGCGCGCGAGCACCGCTGCCGGCGACAGGCCGAGCGCGCGCGCGGCCTCCACGAACGCCGCGCTCCGCAGCACGCGCGCCTCCGCGAGCGCGAGGCGCGCGAACGGGACCCACGCGGTGATCAAGAACACGCAGCCGAGGTGGAGCCGCGACGGCGAGCGGACCGCCGACAGCACCGCCATCGCCAGCAAGAACGACGGGAACGCCTGCAGGAGATCGCACGCGCGCGACACCACGCGCTCGAACGTGCCGCGGGCGAGGGCCGCCGCCGCCCCCACCGGCACGCCGACCGCGAAGCCGAGCGCGCTCACGATCGTGGCGAGCGCGAGGCTCTTCGCCTCGGCGTGGGCGAGCACCGCGAGGAGATCCACGCCCCCCTCGCCCGAGCCGAGGACGCGCCCGGGGCCCGGCGGCGCCCACGCGAGCTCGGGCGTGAGCTTCGTCGGATCGCCGACGCCCACGAGCGCGATCGTCGTCGCCGCGGCGAGGAGGGCGAGCGGCAGAGCGCGCAGCGGCTTCACGACGCGCCTCCGCGCCGGACGCGGGGATCGATCGCGGCGTGGGCGACGGCCGCGAGCATCTGGGTGAGCACGAAGAGCCCGCCCGCGGCCACGACGCCCGCCTCGAGGACGGGCAGATCGCGCGACGCGTAGGCCTCGAGGATGAGGGTCCCGAGCCCGGCGCGCTCGAAGAGCCGCTCGAGCACGACCGCGCCGCCGAGGAGCGCGCCGAGCTGGGTGGCGACGACGGTGACGAGCGGGCCCGAGGCCGCCGGCAGGGCGTGCACGATCCACACCCCGAGCTGGCTCTTGCCCTTCGCCCGCGCGACCGTGAGGAAGGGCGACCGGGCGACGTCCTCGAGCGCGGCGCGCCCGATGCGCGCCACTTGCATCCCGAGCGGGA
>JAEUKG010000543.1 GCA_016794325.1 Myxococcales bacterium
CGGTCTACGAGGAGATGCGACCGCGCCTGTTCGGCTTCTTGCTGCGCCTCGCCCGGCGCCGCGACACCGCCGAGGACCTCCTGCAGGAGACCTTCATGAAGCTCGCCCGTCACGCGCCAAACCTCCGAGAAGACACGAAGATCGCGCCCTGGCTCTTCACCGTCGCCCGGAACGCCTACATCTCGCACCGGAGGTGGTCGATGCTCGACATGTCGCGCTTCTTCGCGATGGGCGACGACGTCGACGACGCGGTGAGCCTCGCCGCGACCCCCGACGCGCAGTCGGAGCGCGCCGAGGCGATGCGCGGGCTCGAGCGCGCCCTCGGCGAGCTCCCGACCTCTCACCGGGAGGTGCTCCTCCTCGTGTGCGTCGAGGGGGTGGAGCAGGCCGACGCCGCCGCCATCTTGGGGATCTCGCACGACAACCTACGGCAGCGGCTCACGCGTGCGCGCGCCGCGCTGTCGAGTACGATGAAGGAGCTGGGTCATGCAGAAGCCTGAAGAGAGCCGCCCCGACGCCCCGATCGAGCTCGCGAAGCTCGACCTCGACCCCGCCGCCGAGCGCGCGCTGCGCGTGAAGGTGCGCGCGGCCTTCGAGGAGGCGCACGCCCCGCGCCGGTCGGCCATGGCCAGCTTCGCGCTCAAGAACCTCCCGGCGCCCGCGTTCGTGTGTGGGGTCGCGGGTTTGTACCTCGTGTGGGCCTTCGACCGCGCCATCTTCCTCCTCGGCCACTGACGCGCGCGGGGCGCTGGAAGAATCCCGCGCCGAAAATGCGCCGAGCCGTGATCACGGGGCGCGGCGGAGGAGCGCGCCCTCGAGCCGGACCCGCGCGAGGCCGGGGCCCTCGACGAACACGTCGAGCGACTGCTCCCCCTCCCCCTGGAAGTACCCGACGACGAGCGCGTGGGGGCCCGCCGCGAGGGCGATCTCGCCGCGCGCCTCCCGGGGCTCGTGCACGCCGTCGTCCTCGAGCACGACCTCGCCGTCGATCCAGAGCCGCACGCCGTCGTCGGCGAGGGCGGCGAAGGTGTAGACGCCCGACGCCGGGGCGACGAAGCGCCCGTCGAAGCGGGCCGCCCAACGCTCGGCGCGCGCCCCCGGCGGGCGCTCGACGCGGGCGAGGGAGCCCGCCGAGAGCGCGGGGCCGTCGAAGGGGGGGACGCGCTCGAAGGGCCCCTCGATGTACTTGTAGTCTACACCTTCTGGCCCGAGGGGGAGCGCGAGCGCCGGTCGCGGGCGCTCCTTCGCGACGCGCCCGCTCACCGGGGCGCTGGCCTTGCCGCTTGGCAGGACGGTGATCGCCGACAGCTCGGCGCTGCGATCGAACGCGAGCGGCCCCTTCACCTCGGTCCGCCCCGGCAGGAGGACGACACGCGCCCCCGGGTGGATCGCTGGGGGGAGGAGCGTGACCTCGGCGCGGTCGAGGAAGACGCGCTTCTTCGGCATCCCGCTCGGCGGCTCGACGAAGTATCCGCCTCCGATGCGCTCGAGGGCGCGGAGCGCCGGCGCGAGGCGCGCGGGAAAGTCCCCCGGGTCGCCCGGCGCCCGCGACCACATCGACTCCGCGGCCGCGAACGCGCGCGGGAAGAGGCGCTGGTCGGCGTCGGCGAGCGACGTCACCTCCTCCGACCAGAGGGCGACTTGGCCGCCGAGCACGCGCCCGCGCGCCGCGGCGTCGAGCGACGGCGGCGCGGGATCGAACGCGAGGACGCGGGACCAGGGGATCGTGGGGTCGTTCAGGTAGGTGCTCTCGCTCGGCACCATCACGACGTCGTGCCCGGCCCTCGCCGCCGCGAGCCCGACGTCGGCGCTCCGCCACGCCATCACCGTCGCGCCGGCGGGCAGCCCCGCGTCGAGCATCTCGTCCCAGCCGACGAGCTTCTTGCCGCGCGCGCGCACCATGTCCGCGACCCTGCGACCGAACCAGCCCTGGAGCTCGCGCGGCGTCGTGAGCCCCTCGGCGCGCATCCGCGCGCGGCACTTGGGGCAGGCGCTCCACCGCGTGGGTGGCACCTCGTCGCCGCCCACGTGCAGGTACGGCCCCGGGAAGAGCCGCACCATCGCGTCGAGGACGTCGCCGAGGAGCTGGAACGTCGCCTCGTTGCCGACGCAGAGCACGTCGTCGAAGATGCCCCACGTGCGCGGCACCGCGAACGGGCCGCCGGTGCACGAGACCTCGGGGTGCGACGCGAGGAGCGCCCGGACGTGGCCGGGGACGTCGACCTCGGGGACGATGGTGACGAAGCGCTCCTCGGCGTAGCGCACCAGGGCGCGAAGATCCTCCTCGGTATAGTGCCCGTCGGCGCCCCCCACCCGCGTGAGCTCGGGGTGGCCGGCGACCGGCAGGCGGAAGCCCTGGTCGTCGGTGAGGTGGAGGTGCAGGACGTCGAGCTTGAGGAGCACCATCCGATCCACGAGCGCGCGGATCGACGCCGGCGGGAGGAAGTGCCGCGCCACGTCGACGTGGAGCCCGCGCCAGCGGAAGCGGGGGGCGTCTTCGACCACGCCGATCGGCACCTCGCCCGCGTCGTCGACGAGGATCGCGAGGGTGGCCTTCGCGCGGAACGCCCCCTCGGCCGATCCGGCGCGCACCGCGATCCCGCCCCGCGTCACGGTGAGGACGTAGCCTTCGGGGGCGAGGCGAGGATCCGTCTCCACCCGCGGGTCGCGCAGCGGGACGCGGGCGCTCCCGATCGCGCACCGCACGGGCAGCGGGACCACCGGGCACCGCGCCGCGGGCGCCGGCGCGGCCG
>JAEUKG010000577.1 GCA_016794325.1 Myxococcales bacterium
GCCCGCTCGAAGTCGGTCGCCACGAACGCGTGGACGACCCGGTCGACCGCGGCGACGCGCTTCTCGCACGCGTCGACGAGCTCGACGGCGGTGACCTCTCCCTTGGCGACGAGCTCGGCTTGCGCGGTGGCGTCGAGCCGGGCGAAGGCGGCGGCTGGATCCGACGGGGCGGCGGTTCGGGTCATGGGCTCCTCCACGCGAGGGTCAATAGTGAATGCTCAATTCATTATTGGGCCGACCGCCTGCCGAGGCAAGCGTGATATGGGAAGGGGGCGATGAAGAAGCTGGCCCTGAGCGACGCGGAGTGGAAGAAGCGCCTGAGCCCCGAGGAGTACGCTGTGCTCCGCAAGCACGGCACCGAGCGCGCGTGGACGGGGTGCTTCGTGGGGAGCCACGAGCCGGGGACCTACGTGTGCGCCGGCTGCGGCAACCCGCTCTTCGAGGCGGGGTCGAAGTTCGAGTCGGGCACCGGGTGGCCGTCATTCACCGAGCCGGTCGGCCCCGACGCCGTGGCGACGCGCGAGGACACGTCGTACGGGATGGCGCGCACCGAGGTCCTCTGCGCCCGGTGCGACGGGCACCTCGGCCACGTGTTCCCCGACGGGCCGCCGCCGACGCGCACGCGCTACTGCATGAACTCGGTGGCGATGCGCCACGTGCCGAAGGGCGAGCCGCTCGACCTCGTCGAAGAGTGACGGTCGCTCAGCTCGGCTGGCGCGAGCGCCGTCGAGCAGCGACGGCGAAGAGGCCGAGCGCGAGCGCCGCGAGCGCGCTCCCACCCGCGGACGCCGGGGCCGCGGACTGCGAGCAGCCGGCCTTGTGGGTCGCGGGCGGGGCGTCGTCGTCGGCGCCGAAGGTCGCGCTCTTCGGGTCGAGCGACGAGCCAGCCTCGAGCTCGGGCACCGCGCTCGCGGAGGCGAGGGCGCGGGCGAAGAGCGCCTGCTGCTTCACCGTCGAGGTGTAGATGTGGCCGAAGTCTTCGCTGCAGTCGCCGCCGCGGGAGACGACGCCGATGATCGCGCCGGTCTTCTCGCTGATCGCGGGGCCGCCGGAGTCGCCCTCGCAGGTGCCCATCGTCGTCTCGAACTCGTGGGTGCCGAGGGCCGTCTGGCTGGGGCTCGTGCCGCGACCGACCGCGAGCACGCCGATGCCCTCTTTGGACATCCGCGTCCCGACCGGGAGCTCGCGATCGTTCTTGCCGTAGCCGATGGTCTTGATCGTCTCGCCGGGGCGGACGGCCTGGCCGATGCGCACCGGCATGACCTTGGCGCCCTCGATGGGGGCGTCGAGGACGAGGAGCGCGATGTCGCCGTCGCAGAGCACGTTGCCTTCGCCACGCACGATCTGCTTGCCGCGCGCGACCGCGCGCCGGGCGAACTGGGGGTCGGCGCCGGTGTAGACCTGGATCGACGCCGGGTCGAGATCGCCGATGACGTGGTCGCCGTTGGCCGAGCGGCCTTGCTCGTCGCACACGATGGTGCGCGACTTGTTCTTGCTCACGCAGTGGCGAGCGGTGAGCACGACGTTCGGGGCCACCAGGGCGCCGGTGCAGAGGTCGAAGGTAGCGCCGGTGTCGACCTTCAGCGCGACGACGCCCGAGAGGGTCGCGGCCTGGTCGCGCTCGCCACCGTAGATCGTCGTACCGACGTCGCCGTGGGCGCGGACGTCGGCGGGGGCGGCCTCGGCGGCGCAGCCGGCGACGGCGCTGGTGGCCGCGAGCAGGGCGGCGAGCGCGACGGCGCGCTGCGAGCTCGGCGGAGTGTCGGTGGCCTCCCTCATCGGCGGACGAAGGAATACTTCAGGGCGTGCGGTGGTGCCATGTCGCGGGCGCGATCATTTCCGTCTCAATTGGCTCCGCGAACCGCCAACGCGGCGGTCCGTGCGCGAGGGGGAGCGCAAGGCTCCCTCTCCAAAGATGCCAATGACCCGCACGATTTCATGCAGTTAGCTCAGGGGGAGACAGCACCCTCAAAATTAGGCAGCTAGCTGCCTATTTTTCGGCGGGGAGCCCCCGGATCGCTGAACTCGCGAGAATCATAGCGTTTGTTACGGCGGGCGCGAGGCAGCGGGCAGCGGGGAAGGAAGTTTCCCTTGCGTACGTAAACGCACACTGTCATACAGCCGCGCACCGCAACTCACCCCGCCGCCTGTGGGCGGAGGTCAACTACGGAGATGTCCTCATGAATTCGAAGATCGTCGCTGGTTTCTTCTTGGGCTCGTTGCTGGCTCTGGGCGGCTGCGCCGTCGATGGCGCGCAGGGTGACGTGGACGAGGAGACGGAGGCATCGGCCGACGAGCTCTCGGTCAACGCGGCGAAGCTCGTGGGCGCGTACACCGGCGACGGCACCGTCCGCCCGCCGACCTTCGAAGGCTTGGTGCTCCAGCACGACGGGACGTTCTTCGCCGACGTCGACACCGGGATCCGCTGCGTCCGCGCGCCGTGCCCGTCGTCGGTCCGGATCGAGGGCCGCTTCACCGCGACCACGAAGACGCTCCGCCTCAACCCCAAGAAGGGCGAGGCCGCGACGAGCTATCACGGAAAGTATAGCTACACGCTCGGCACCAAGAAGCTCTCGCTCGGCCGCGCCGAGTGGAGCGGGTGGACCGAGTCGATGGGCCGCGAGCTCTCGTACTGCTCCGAGGCCAAAGACTGCGCCGGCCAGGGCCTCATCCACCCGATGTGCGTCGGGTACTGGGACTGCAAGGCGAACGCGTGCGGGTACAAGTGCGGCATGCCCGTCGCCCCGATCTGGCCGGCGTCGGCGTCGCAGCTCGTCGCCGAGAGCCCCGGGGGCGGCTTCGTCGCGCCGGCGCCTGTGGGCTCGACCTGCACCGTCGGTCGGGCGAAGTACACCCTCGACGTCGCCACGAAGAAGCTCGCGTGGGAGGAGTGCAGCTGGAACGACCAGGGCAAGCCCTACCACCTCGTGTCGGGCTCCCGCGCGCTGACGGCGGCGGAGATGGCGCAGGTCGACGCGGCGATGCACGGCGTGTCCATCGCCAAGGAGCAGATCTGCGGCGCCGACAAGCCGATGCTCACGATCTCCGTCACCACCCCCGAGGGGAAGAAGACCTACACCGACGCCTTCTACTCGTGCATGGGCGGCAACCGCACGTTCGTGAACGGGATCGACGGCGTCTTCGGGGCGTTCCGCGACATCGTCCACTGACCACGGGGAGGCGACCGCTCGCCCCTCCCCTGGAGCCGGTCGCGGCGCCCGGGTGGAATGCAGGAGGGCGGGCGGGCGTCTGACCTCTCATGAGCGAATACCGGGACGAGCTCTCCGCCGCCCACGCTCGGATTCGCCAGCTCGAGACGGAGCTCGAGGCGACCCACCGGCCTGCTCCGCCCCGCGCCGGCCCCATGACCTGGGCGCTCGTGGGCGCGCTGTCGGTGGTGTGCGCGGCCGGGGTGCTCGTGATCGTCGCCGCGGCGCTCGTGGGGTATTCGGCGGCGCGGCCGAGCTCCGTCGAGGTGGCGGCGCCCGTCCCGATCGGGACCCACGCGCCCGCTCCCAAGACGCTGGGCGCGAGCTTCTATCCGCAGCACGGCGTCGTGCCGGAGTGGGTCGACGTGGACGCCGACGGGACGCCGGAGATCCTGACCCTCGCCTGGCGCCACCACCACGACGAGGCCGCCGTGCACGCGGTGGCGATCGACTCCAAGACCTTCGAGCTCAAGTGGGCGTCGGAGGCGATCCCCAGCCAGTGGCAGTCGCAGGACACCCACCTCGCCGTCGGGGGCGACCGCGTCGTGGTGACGAACTCGCGCGACGAGGTGCGCATCCTCTCGCTCACCGACGGCCGGACCGAGCGCACGTTGAGCTACCAGGGCGGAGCCCGCTTCGTTTGCCCCGGCAGCAGCGACGGGAAGACGCTGCTCCTCAACTCGGAGTGGGGAGACGCGAAGCTGAAGTCGCTCACCTTGGCGAACGGCGAGCTGTCGCCGCCCCCCAAGGGGGCGTCGTGCGCCGGGTGGGCCGACCGCCCCCGTGATTGCAAGGATGTGAAGTCCGGCCCGTGCCGCGTGAACGACGCGACCGTGCACGCCGCGACCAAGGGCCTCTCGCTGCACTCGACGTGGCGCGACGGTGACGACCGCGTGAGCGTCGGCGCCGTCACCGAAGGCAAGAACCAAGGCCAATACCTCGTCGGCTCCGACCCGAAGACGAACAAGGTGCGCTGGGAGACCCCGCTGCCGCTGCCCGGCGACCTCGTCCACGCGGGCGGCACCCACGACGACGTCGCAAAAGGTGCATTTTACACTCTTTACCAGGTGCGCGACAAGAACGGCCCCTTCCGGCTGCTCGCCCGCGACCTGAAGTCGGGCGACGTCCTCTGGTCGGCCACGCTGCCGGACGCCGCCGAGGGCACGCGCGTCTCGTCGATGGGCGTCCGTGGGGATCTCGTGCTCGTCACCGCCAACCAGACGCTCCACGTGTTCTCGACCCAGACGGGCGAGCTCGTGCGGTCGCTGCCCAGCCTCTGAGGAGCGATGCGCGAGTACCGTAGCGATCTCGACGCCGCGCGGGAGCGGATCCGCCACCTCGAGGAGGAGCTCGCCCGCGCGCGCACGCCGGTGCGCCCCGCGAGCGCGGCCACCTCGTGGGCCGTCGGCGCGGTCGCGATGCTCGCCGCCGCGACCGCCGCGGTGTGCCTGGGCTCGGCGTGGGTCGAATACGACAAGGTCCGCCCCGAGAGCGTCGCGAAGCCGCCGCCGCCGGACGACGAAGGGCGCTGAGGCGGCGCGACCGCCTCCTCGCCCTTCCCGCTCAACGCGCGAAGATCGACCCCCCAGCGCGGCGCCTGGCCCTCAGGGCGCGCGATCGCCCTCCGCGGGAGCGACCGAGGCCTGCACCGCGCGCCAGCTCTCGATCTCCACCCGCGCGCGCCGGAAGGCCCACGCGTAGTACGCGAACGCGAGCCCGAACGTGGGCAGCGCGGCCACCACCCCGACGAGCGCTCGCCACGGCTCGTGGGCGAACTTCTCGGCGTGGGCGTGGAACCAGAACGGGAGCCAGATCCAGAACGCGCCGGTGAGCAGGATCAACCCGGCGAAGCTCACCCGGAGCACCTTCTGCCGCGCGATGGAGCGGCGAAGGGCGAACGCCGCGTGCTCGCCCACGCTCACCGCCACGCGCCGCCAGAGGGCGACGTGGGTGTACACGAAATAGATGTAGATGCCGATGAGCGTCGGCAGGACGATCGCCGAGAGGCCCGCCATCAGCGGCGACTTCGTCCGCACGGTGAGCACGGCGAACACGACGGCGGCGAACAGCGTCCCGCCGGTGTGCCCGAGCCAGTCGAGGACCTCGCGGCGCGCCTCCTTCGCGGCGCGCGCGAGCACGGGCTCGACCGAGGGCTTCGCGTCCTCGCGGTAGCCGCGGAAATCCGCCGCCCACTCCGCGATGTCCACCGGCGTGTCTTCTTCGGGTTCGAGGGTCATCGTCCTGCCTCCAAGGTGCGTAGGCGCTCGCGGAGCTCGGCGCGGCCGCGGCTCAGGCGCACGGCCACGCTGTTTTCGGTGCTGCCGAGGACGTCGGCGATCTCGGCGTGCGAGAGCCCCTCGAGCGCGAGGGTGATCACGGCGCGCGAGCCCACCGGGAGCTCGGCGAGCGCGCGGAAGAGCGCGTCGCGCCGGCGCGCGGCGTCGAGGGCGACCTCGGGCGACGGCCGCGGATCGGGGACCTGCGGCGCGTCTTCGATCGGCGTCGTCGCCCGGAGGCGGCGGCCCTCGACGTGGGTGATCCCCCGGTTGTGCGCGATGCGGTAGACGAACGTGCGTTCCGTGCACTCTGCACGGAACGCCGGGAGCGCGCGCCAGACCGCGACCGCGATCTCCTGGGCGAGGTCGGCCTCCTCGGCGCCGCCCCGGGCGTACACGCGCGCGACCCGCCGGATCCCGGGGCCGTGCTCGGCGAGGAGTCGATCGAACAGCGCGCGGCGCGCGGCGTCTTCGGTCATGTCGAAGGTGGCGGTCTCGGGCCGCATGGTCCGTCAGTCCGCCGACCGCCGGAAACCTTAATCCCACCGCGCGACTTCCAGCGCCGAGCGGGCCGAGCCCCCCCGAGGGAGGTGCTTTCCCGACATGCCACGATGGACAGCGTAGCGGCCGAGCCCTGCCGTTGGCATCATCGGGCCGTGGCGCTCAACCAGGTACCGATCGCGGGGAGCTTCTTCGAGCAGTTGCGGACGATCCGCACCGACCGCATCGGCGGTCTGCGGCGGTTCAACGACGAGGGGCGCGACATCGGCCGCTTCGCCTTCGTCTTCGGCGACGTCGTGCTCGTCAACACGCCGGAGGCCGTGCACGAGGTGCTCGTCACCCACGCGAAGTCGTTCGAAAAATCGCCGATCTTGCGGGCGGCCCTCCACCCGCTCGCGGGCCAGGGCCTGTTCACGAGCGAGGGCGATCTGTGGCGGCGCCAGCGGCGGCTCATGGCCCCGCTCTTCCAGCCGAGCGCGCTCCGGGGCTTCGCCGACGAGATGACCCGCTGCGCCGAGCGCGCGGTCGCGACCTGGCGGGATGGCCAGGTCCTCGACGTCGCGCACGAGACGACGCGCATCGCGATGTCGGTCGCGGGCCGCACCCTCTTCGACATCGACACCTTCGACGAGACCGACTCGCTCGGCGACGCGCTCACGACCGCGCTCGACTGGGCCGCCGAGGAGTCGGGCCGCATGACGCTGATCGCGCAGGCGCGCTTCAAGGTCGCCCTCGAGCGCCTCGCCGATCGCTCGCCGGCCCGCCTCGCCGACCGCCTCCGCGGCGTCGCCGACCGCTCGATCGAGCCGATCATGTGGCCGAGCGCGCGCACCCGCGAGCTCCGGGCCGCGCTCGATCGGCTCGAGGCGCGCGTCGCGCGGATGATCGAGGAGCGGCGGAAGAGCCCGGGCGATCGCACGGACCTCCTCTCGCTCCTCCTCGCGGCGCGGGACGACGACGGCTCGGGGATGTCGGACCGCCAGGTGCGCGACGAGGTGCTCACCCTCTTCGTCGCCGGCCACGAGACGACGGCGAACGCCCTCGCGTGGGGGCTCATGCTCCTCGCGCAGCACCCCGAGGTGTACGCCGAGCTCCGCCGCGAGGTCGACGCCCTCGGCCGCGCGCCGACCTTCGACGACCTGCCCCGGCTCGACCTCGCCCTGCGCGTGTTCAAGGAGTCGCTGCGGATGTACCCGCCCGTCTACCTCTTCGGCCGCATCGCGGTCGCCGACGTCTCCGTCGGCGGCTACGCGCTTCCGAAGGGGACGGTCGTGCTCGTGAGCCCGTTTTCGCTGCACCACCGGCCCGACGTGTGGCCGGACCCCGAGCGCTTCGATCCCGGGCGCTTCACCGCCGCCGAGGAGGCGCGCCGGCACAAGTCGGCGTTCGTCCCCTTCAGCGCCGGCCCGCGGACGTGCATCGGCAACCACTTCGCGCTGATGGAGGGGCCGCTCGTCCTCGCGACCATCCTCCAGCGCGCGGATCTGTCGCTCGTCGACCCGCGCGGCGCGCAGCCCGAGCCGTCGGCCACGCTCCGGCCGCGCGGGGGTATCCCTATGAAGATATCCCTGCGCCGCTGACGGCGGCCTTCAGTCCACGAACGGCACGGGGATGCCGCGGAGGTATTCGGCGAGGAAGAGCTCGACCTCCTCGCCCATCGGCTCGAGATCGACCGCGAGCGCGCGCTCGCGATCCGTCTCCCGGCGACCGTGGACGACGCGCGCCACGCGGCCCGAGGTGCGCAACGACGATCGCGTCAGCGGGAGATCGATCGCGAGGCGCACCCGCTCGCCGACCGCCACGACCACGTTGGACGCGACGAGGATTCCGCGGGGCGAGAGGTCGAGGCCTCGCCGCGAGATCACCTCGGTCCCGAACATGACGCGGCACGGGACGTAGAGCGCCCGCCGGACGTGGCGTCGACGCTCTGCGTCACGAACAGCGGTCCACCTCTTCGGAGTCAGCGACGGCTCGTTCATCGTGACGACGATCGTAGTGAGGCAGCGCCCGCTCGGGCCAACTTCACCGCGGGTCCGCCGGGAAACGCAGGCGATTTCATGATGTTGTCCGTGACGCAACCGTTGGGTGTAGGCGCGCGTAGACGAGCGTGCGGGTTGGTGTGTCGATGGCGGTGAAGCTGACGTGTTCTTCACCCGTCCAAGCACGAAGCCGCTAGGATGGCGCGTGTGGTCCGGCGGCTCGGTCCACGACATCAAAAGCTGGAGGCGGGATGATTCGTCGCACTTGGTTGGCTCGGTCGGTCTTTGCTCTTTGTCTCGCGGCGCTGCCCTTGGCGGCGGCGTGCACCACCACCGAGGTCACCGAAGAGGAGACCGGTGAAGACGACGTCACGCTGAAGACGAACTACGACGTCGACTTCGCCAAGTACAACGCCATCTACGGGACGACCTTCCAGAAGCCCGAGGAGGCGTACACGCTCCTCGTGAAGGTGGGCGACAAGACGATCCCCGCCCCGACGCACCTCTTCGGCGAGGCCGTCAACGTGATCCCCTACTCCAACGAAGACAACGTGCGCACCGCCGAGGGCCGCAAGCTCATGCGCGGCGACTCGATCATCGCCCAGGTGTTCAAGCCCGGCCAGGTCGGCATCGCGGTGAAGCACCACCGCTCCGAGTACCCCACGCTCGATCTGAACACCGCGAACCCGACGACGATGAAGGAGCACTTCAAGCTCCAAGACACGCACATCGAGGTCGTGGTCGGCGTGAAGCGCGACGGGAAGAACGGCGCGATCACCCTCAACAACCCGCAGGGCTACGAGGACGGCGCGTTCGGCGATCAGAAGTACGCGATGATCTTCCTGCGCCCGGTCTACCCGTCGTACCTGTCGGCCGATCAGCAGAAGCAGTTCGAGAACAACGTCCGGACGATGCTCGTCGGCTTCAACGCCGTCACCAACTTCCCCGGCGACTACAACGGCGGCGACCCGCTCGGCGCTCGCGACCCCGACAAGGTGCGCGAATACGTGAAGCAGATGGTGCTCGCGATCAACGGCGACACCGCGGCCCGCGACTGGTTCAAGAAGAAGGAGAACCTCGTCTACTGCGCCGAGCTCGCCTTCTTGTCGTTCAGCGCCGGGCTCATCGCCCCGCTCAACGACGCGACGATGATCCCGCTCGTGGGCGCCGACGCCTGGACCAAGTTCCAGGCGACGATCACCAAGCACAACGCCGGCGAGCGCACCGCGTTCCTCGAGCTGAACGACAACGAGCGCGTGAAGTACGTCCGCGACCTCACGGTCGCGCCGGCGGACCTCAAGCCCGCGGCGTCGTACGGCCCCGCGAGCGAGGCCAAGAAGCTCGCGCTCCAGCCGCTGACGATGGCCGACATCCTCGACGAGTTCATGCGCACCCACATCCCGCGCGAGATCGCGGGCGAGGGCCTCGCGCCGGCGCAGGGCGCGGTGCTCAAGGCGATGAAGCCCGGGCTCCTCGAGCAGATGCGCATGAACGAGCTGCCGGCGACCGATCCGCGCCGCGTCGCGGTCGACCAGCTCTTCGACAAGCTCGTCGAGGCGGTGGGCAAGTCGTACGCGAGCTACGCCGAGTTCCGCTCGGCGGTGGAGCCGCTCCTCGCGCAGGCGCGCGCGGTCACCGGCCCCCGCGGCGACACCGGCGAGGGCCTCTTCGTCCCCCCGAGCCTCTTCCACGTCGCGGCGCAGGGCAAGCGCGCCGGGCTCCTCCGCTTCCAGTACGAGGGGCACGGCGTCCACGTGAGCGCGGTCAAGCGCGCCGTCCGCACCCGGCCCACCCCCACGCCCGTCAACAACATCGCGACCAACGTGAGCTGCGCCGGCAACTGCGGCGGCCTCGCGCCAGGCGGGTGCCACTGCGACGGCGCCTGCGCGACCAACCCCGCCGGCTGCTGCGCCAACTACGCCGCCGTCTGCCGCTGATCCTCCCCCACCGCTCGCCCTTCTGGTAGCCTGTCCAGGAGGGCGATGCGCTATCTCTATGGGGACTCCGTCCCCTTCCCGCTGTCGTTCAACTTCTTGGCGACGCTCGAGATCTTCATGACCACCGCCACGCGGGCGGTGGAGCTGGAGCTCGGCGCGCTCAAGCTCGCGCTCGACACGACCGAGGCCGCCGCGGGGCGCCAGCGCGGCATCGAGGCGCTCGAGCAGTTCCACGGCGTCGTGATGCGGGCCTTCACCGAGACCGCGGCCAAGGTGCCGAACGGCCTGGCGCAGGACTACACGCGGAACGTGAGCGCCCAGGCGCAGCGCTTCGTCGACGAGCACCGCGCCCACGCCGCCCGGCAGAACGAGCAGGAGGCCGCGGCCGCGCGCGCCGACACCGATCGGCGGCGCCAGGAGATCCGCACCCACCTCGAGACCTTCTTCAAGATCGCGCGGCTCCCGCTCGAGGGCTACAAGCTCTCGCTCGAGCTCGTGGACGGCAAGACGCAGGCGCACGCCGTCTTCTTGAGCTCGCACGGGATCGTGTCGACCTTCACCCTGGCCGCGGGCAAGGTCGCGGCCTGGAACCACCCGCGGAAGGTGAGCGAGTTCGCGCCGAACCTCCAGCTCATGGTGGGGGTGAACAAGAGCTGGCTCCGCGGCACCATCTCCGCCGAGAAGGTCCGCCTCGACGACTACGTCGTGAGCCACGCCGAGCTGTCGGACGACGCGTGCCAGATCCACCTCCGCAAGAAGGTGGGGGAGAAGGACTCCCTCGTCTTCCGGACCTGGAAGGGTGAGGGCGGGATGCGCGCGGAGGTCGAGCACCCGGGCGACCCCAACGCCGAGGCCTTGCCGCCCGAGGTCGATCCCCGCGACCTGCCGGAGCTCGATCGCTTCGTCCAGGCGCTGCGCATCGCCGGGCGCGAGCTCCTCGAGCACAAGGAGCAGCTCTCGAGCGTCAAGCTCGACGGCGCCGACGTCCTCGGCGAAAACCTCGTGATCCCGATGGTCGAGCGGCTCGTCGCCATGTTCGCCCCCACGGTGATCGAGATCGCGAAGCGCAGCCCGAACGAGAGCGAGCTGTCGCTCAAGACCGAGTCGGACGAGGGGCGCCGCGAGGAGATCTATCTCAAGAAGGATGATCTGGTGTCGAAGCTCCAGCCGCTCCACGCGGGCGGCCGGCAGGTCTTCGCGCCGCTCGGGCTCGACGGCTGGGTGCCGAGCCTCACCGTCGCGCCGCCCGCGGTGGCGGTGGTCCCGGTGGTCGTGCCGCCCGCGCCGCCGAGCACGCCGCGCACGCCCAGCACCTGAGCACCATTCGTCAGAGGTCGTACGTGCCGCCGAGGCCCGTCTGCAGCTCCCAGGCTCCGTAACGATCGCCGGGGACGGTCCCGTTGAACGACAGCGGCGCGTACAGGAGCACCACCTCCGGGAAGAGGTGGAAGCCCTTGCCGACCTTCGCCGAGAAGCCGAGCGAGCCCCCGCCCCACAAGAAGCGGATCGGGTCCTGCCCCTCGGCGGTCCAGAAGGTGGCCCCGCCGCGCGGGCCGAGCACGAGCTGGTGCGGCCCCGCGTTGATGCCGACGAGGAGGGGGATCATCGCGTGGAACGTGTGCCACGGCGTCCCGCCGATCTCCACCCGGTGGTACGCGAGCCCCGACACGAGCGCGACGTCGACGCTCCGCATGTCGCCGCGGCCCCGGTAGATCTGGGTCTTTCCGTCGACGCCGAGGCCGGCGCCGTAGTGCCCGGGCAGCCCGCCGAGCCACCCGCGCGCGCCGACCTCGAACCGCGACGTGACGCCGTGGCGGAAGCCCGCGCCGACCTGGGCCCAGGGGAGCACCGCGACGTCGCCGTCGGTGCCCATCTTGGGGTTCGTGGTCTGGCCCTCGAGCGAGCCGCTGATCTGCGACTTCCCGCGGGGGAGCGTGCGGGCTCGCCCGAAGCCGAGGTGCGACGCGCAGCCCCCGAGGGCGAGGGCGGCGGCGATCGTGCATAGTACACGCATCGTCACGGCGCGCCCTCGA
>JAEUKG010000611.1 GCA_016794325.1 Myxococcales bacterium
CGCTTGATGTCCACCTCCGCGGCTCCCGGAGGGAGCCCGAGCGCCCGCAGCGCGGCCGCGCGCGCGCCGCCGTCTCTGGCGCCGAGCGCCACCCGCGGCTCGCTCGCCGGCTCGTGCACCCGGTCGCGCGCGCGCGCGCGACCGTGCAGGAACTGGGGCGCGTCGAGCGGCGCGTCGGTGAGCGCGGACCGCGGCGGGCGCACCGTGACCCGGAAGGCGACCTGCGCGTCGGCGAGCTGCTCGAGGATCTGCAGCCGGTTCTGGATCTGGAGGCGGAGCGCCGCGTCCACGACGCTCGGGGAGATATGGAAGTCCTTCGTCAAGACCTCGCCGTGGAGCCGCCGCGAGGCCATCGCACGCAGGAGCGAGCGCCGGAGGGTGTCCTCGTCGACGGCCTCGACCCGCCGGAGGAGCTCGGCCAGCGACGCCGACGCCCGATCGACCTCGGTCGCGGTCACGCGGCCGCAGGCGAGGTGGACGCGGTGCACGCGGCCCTCGCGCTCGGTGAGCTCCAACGTGCCCGTCGCCTGCGCTCGGTGGAGCGCTCCGAGGATGTCGCCGAGGGTGGTGCTCTTGAGGCGCCCGGGCAGGTGCATGCCCCTTTGGGTACCAGGGACGCCGAAATGGGCCAAAAATGCCGCCCCCGCCCGGCGGAGCGGGCTACTTCTTGCGGGGGGCGGTCGTGCAGAGCACGTCGTTCGTGTCGCGTGTACTCTGCAGGCACTGGAAGCGCGCGTCGTTGCATCGCACCACGAGGACGCCGTGCTGGTAGAGGGTGTGGAGCTGGATCCCCGAGCTCTGAACCACCGCGCGGGTCGGGAGCTGCGCGTCGCAGCCGCCCGACATGAGGAGATCGATCTGGCGCCCGCCGGCCGCGGACTCGACGCGGTTCATCGTGTCTCTGGCGGGCCCCTTGTCGAGCGACCGCGAGACCGGCGCGAGCTTCTTCACCATCTCCGCGACGTAGGTCGCGTCGACGTTGGGGTCGTCGGCGGCCGGCGAGCGCATGGCCGCCATGTACGTGATCGCGCGCATCTGGACGTCTTCGGGCATCCCCGCGCCGACGGTCGGGCTCTCGGCGGGGACGGGGCGCGGCGGCATCGCGTGTCTCGGCGCGGACGCGGTCGCGCTCGGCGCGGCGCTCGCGCTCGCGGTCGCGCTCGGCGGGGCCGACGCCGCGTCTTTCAGCGCGTCTTTGCCCATCGCCTCGAGGCGGGCCTGCTTGTCGTCGCACCCCGCGAGGGCGATTGCGCATAGAATGACGAGACGAAGC
Organism: Myxococcales bacterium; assembly: GCA_016794325.1. Lineage (GTDB taxonomy): Bacteria > Myxococcota_A > Polyangia > Polyangiales > Polyangiaceae > SXNL01. The sequence continues at coordinate 1,274 of JAEUKG010000611.1, forward strand.
CTCATGGTGAAGCGTCTCTTACCACTTCTCGCGGCCGCCGGCGCGCTCGCCGGGGCGCCGGCCCAGGCGGCGGATCCTGCGCCTGGGGCCTCGGGCGCGGCGACCCCGCCGGCCGTCGAGATGACGTGCGATCGGGCCGGGGAGCCGGGGCGCGTGCGCTGCAACGTGGAGGTGCGCGTCAAGGAGGGGACGATCCGCTGGGGCGACGTGGTCATCCGCGGAGCTCCGGGCTTCGCCCTCCCGCTCAAGGGGCGCATCGGGCCGAACGAGGCCTCGCTCCGCGACGCCACGACGTGGCGGTGGGCGCTCGCGCTCGTCGCGAAGACGAGCGGCCGCGGCGAGGTCGTCGCCGAGGTGCGGGTGCTCGTGTGCACCGACGACAAGCGCTGCGAGGGGCGGTCGGCGAAGGTCCGCGCCGAGATCGTCGTCGGGCAGTGAGCCCGCTGCTCCGATCCCGCCGCGACGGGGCTCACTCGCTCGCGGACAAGACGACGACGCGGGCGCCCTTGAGGCAGGCGACGCGCTGACCGTCCTCCGAAGGCACGCACGCCGACAGCTCGCCGTAGCGCCCGTCGAGCTCGCGGGGGCGGAAGGTCCGCGCCTTGTCGCCTCGGACGAGCACTCCGCGCGGGGTGGCGAGCGCGAGGAGCTTGCCCTGCGGCGAGCGCGGCGCGCCGAGCTGGTACGGCCCGGCGACGACGCGCGGCCCGAGCTCGCCCACCGAGCCGCCCGTCGGGACGAGCACCGGCTCGCCGGCGGCGAGGAGCTCGAGCCCGCGCGGCCCCCACGCGATCGGCGTGACCGGCATCGGCTCGCCCTTGCGCGAGCACCGCGCCGCGAGCGGCGGCGCGACCGGGAGCACGAAATCGCGCGCGTCCCCCGCCCCCATCGGCGCGAACGTGCCGCGGAGCGCCACGCCGTCGCAGGCGTCGTAGACCTCGAGGAGGCGGCTCTTGCCGTCGGGGGACACCACCGGCAGCTTCCACGGCGAGACGTCGGTCGCCTCCGACTCGTCGCCGGTCTGCGGATCGACGCGCACGACGCCCTGCTTGCCGAGGACGAGGAGCTTGCCGCTGGCGTCGAACGCGAGCGGCGACCACGCGGGCCCCGACAGGACGTCCGGCGCGGCTCCGATCGCGCGCACCGACGCGCGCTGCTCGGGCGCCGCGAGCGCGAGGAGCTGCTCGGCTTCGGCGATCCTCTTCGGCGTGCGCGACGCGGGCGGGCGCCCGAGGCGCGCGAGGGCGGCGGCCGCGCGCAGCGGATCGCCGTACGCCGCGAGCGCCTTGATCTCGGCGACCTCGGCCTCCTCGAGCGCGGCGCTGCCGCCGCAGCGGATGCTGGCGCCTTCGATCACCAGCCGAGGGCCGCCGCCGTCCTCGCACACCGCGCGCACCAAGGCGTGGAGCTCCGCCACCGTCGGCGCGACCGACGGCCCCTCCTTGGGCTTGCCCGCTCGGGCGGTGGCGAGCTGCGCGATCGCCCGGATCGAGGCCTCGGGCTCGTCGGCGTCGCGGCTGAGGCCCGCGGGGCGATCGAGGAACGAGACCGTCAACGAGAGCGAGCGCGGCGACGCCGGCTCGAGCGAGACCTTCACCACGAGGTCGTCGATGCCGTCGCCGTCGCGATCGGGCGCGGTGACGGCGAGCGCGAGGCGCGGCGCGCCCGGGGGGTCGACCACGCGCGCGGCGACCTTCTTCCGGAGGCCGGAGCGATCGGCGCTCACCACCGTGAGCGAGCGCGGCAGGGAGAAGGCGTGGTGGCCCGCGCACACGACGCTCGCCTCGGCGACGACCGATCGCGCGCCGACGACCTGGATCCGCTCGGTCGGCGAGCACGACGGATCGGGCAGCGCCTCGCCGCCCGCGTGCAGCACCTCCGGCGCCCCCGGCCGCGACCCGCGAAAGAGGAGGAGCGCGTCGGTCTCCGGGGTCGCCATCGCCGCCGGGCGGACGAACGCGATCGCGTCGGGCGCGCCGTCGCCGTCGAGATCGCGCGCGAGGACTCGCGCGAACACCCTGCCCTCGGGGGCGTCGATCGACCCCGCTCCGAGCGCGATCCGAGCCGTGCCCGGGGGCACCGCGAGCTCGTCGCCGGCGTCGGCCGCGGGCGGGACCACGACCGCCGCCCCGCCGTCGACCGAGGGCGTCGCTCCGTCGCCGATGGCGTAGGGGACGTACGGGTGATCGCCCTTGCACGAGCGCTCGCACGCGGAGAGCGCGAGGAGCGCGGCGAGCACGGCGACGCGCCCGAGACCCCTCCACCGCTCCTTCCGCGCCGGCATGCCTCGACACTCCTTACTCCAAAATCACCCGGCGCGATTCCCGAACGGGATTTCGGTCGCGCGTGGACAACGCGCGGAGGGGGGGGCTACCTTCCCACCGTGATCCGGGCCCTCGCGATCCCCGCCTCCTCGAGGAGGGCGCGCCTCGCCGGCGCCGCGGCGCTGGTCGCCGGCCTCGCCCTGCTCGCGCCTCCGGCGGCGGCCGGGCCGGACCTCGAGCGCGGCGAGCGCGCCGAGATCGAGCTCCGCTACGCCGACGCGATCCGCGCGTACGAGGCCGAGAGCGCGACGGCGGCCGACGGCGCCGACGCGGCGAGGGCGCGCGCGCGGCTCGAGTACCTGCGAGCGCGATCCGAGGGCGACTTCGAGCCGCTCACGACGCTCGATCGCGTGCGCCGCGACGAAGGGCGCGCGAGCTCGCCAGCCGCGATCGAGGAGCTCGTGCAGCGCGCCGACGGCTTCGCGCGCGACGGGCTCGTGCGGCGCGAGGCGCTCCTCTTCGCCGCCGAGCGCTCCCGGAGCGCGCGCCAGTCGCGCGCCGCCGAGCTCTACGCGATCGTCGCCCGCGAGTCGCCGCCGGGAGACGCCCTCGGCCGGCACGCCGGTCGTCAGGCCTTCGAGCTCTGGCAGAGCGCGGGCGAGCGCGCGCGCGCGCAGGCCTTCGTCGGCGCGCTCGGCGCGCGCGCCGACCGCGAGCTCGTGGCGCGCGCCGAGCGACTCGCGCGGCGGCGCGCAGGCCACCTCGCCGCGCTCGGGGTGCTCGCGGCCTTCGTCGCCCTCGTGGCCGACGGCCTGCGGCGCGCGAGGCGCGCGGGCCACCTCGCGATCGTCGCTCGTTCGGTGCGGGCCGCGCTCCCGGGCGCGCTCGCGTTCGGCGCGGCGCTCGCCGTCGCCGGAGGCAGCCTCTCCCACGCCTTCGAGGCGGGCACCGCCGGTCCGTTCGTCGCGCTCGGCGGCGCGGTCGTCGCGGTCGTCGTGCTCGCCCGCGCGTGGGGCGCGGCGGGGGCGAGGCCGAGCGCGCTGCGCGCCGCGGTCGCCGCCGCGAGCGTCGTCGCCTCGGCCCTGCTCGTCCTCGAGGGGTTCGACCCCAAGTATCTGGAAGGATTCGGTTTGTGAGCGACCTCCCGGCCCCGGACGAGCGCGCGCGCCTCGCGGCCGCCCTCGCCGCCCACGTGCGGGTCGTGCGGCCCGGCACCTCCGCCAACTGCTCGAGCATCGGGAGCGTCGTCGACATGCTCTTCGCCGGCGGCGTCGTCGGCGGCGCGCTCTTCGCCGCGGCGTGCGCCGCGCTCACCGCCGACCCCGCGGAGCGCCGCGAGGCACCGGACCGCGACGACGAGGCGCCGGGCGAGCGCGAGGACGACCGATGAGGGCGCGCGCGGAGCCGTGGGGCGCGTGGGTGAAGCTCGACGACCCGCCGATGCTCGTCGGCGTCGACCGCGACGGCGCGCGGCTCCTCGGGCTCGACGGGGGCGCACGCTGGAGCGACTCGCCACCTCCGTCGCCTCCGCTCGAGGCGCACGTCGCCGTCACGAGCCGGTGCGGCGCAGGGTGCGAGGGCTGCTACCTCGACGCCACCCCCGACGGCCTCGAGCCCCCGAGCGCCGCGATCGAGGCGCGCCTCGTCGCGATCGCGCGCGCCGGCGCCTTCACCGTCGCCTTCGGCGGGGGCGAGCCCACCACGCGGCGCGATCTCGGCGAGCTCGCCGACCGCGCGCGCGCGCTCGGCCTCCAGCCGGTGGTCACCACGAGCGGGCTCGGTCTGACCGCGAAGAAGCTCGACGCGCTCGCGCGCTTCGACCAGGTCAACGTGAGCTACGACGGCGAGGGCGCGCGCTACGCCGAGGTCCGCGGCTTCGACGCCGCCGCCGAGGCCGAGGCCGCGGTGCGCGCGCTCGCGGACCGCGGCGTGCCGGTGGGGGTGAACGTCGTCCTCACCCGCGCGACCTTCGCGCACCTCGCGGGCGCGCTCGCCCGCGCCCGCGCCCTCGGCGCGCGCGAGGCCCAGCTCCTTCGCTACAAGCCGGCCGGGCGCGCGGCCTCGCTCACCTACCTCGACCGGCGCCTGACGCGATCCCAGGCCTCGTCGCTCGGCCCCACCCTGCGCCGGCTCGCGGCCGAGCTCCCCGGCTTCGGCCTCCGGATCGACTGCGCCCTCGTCCCCTTCTTGTCGGCCGATCCGTCGATCGCGCCGGGCGATCTCGCGCGCTTCGGCGTCTTCGGGTGCGAGGCCTCGGCCGCCCTCGTCGCGGTGCGCGCCGACGGCCGCCTCGCGCCGTGCAGCTTCGCGCCGCCGTCGGAGCTCGGCGCCGAGGCCCTCGACGCCATGGAGGCCGACGGGCACCTCGCCGCGTGGCGCGGCCCCGCCAGCGGCGCGTCGGCGTGCGGCGACTGCCCGCTCGGCGCCGTGTGCCGAGGCGGGTGCAAGGTCGTCGCTCGCTTCACGACCGGCGCCCTCGGCCCTGACCCGGAGTGCCCGCGCGTCGTCGCCGCGAGGGCGCGCGAGGAGGGCGCGTGAGGACCCCCGCCGTCCTCGGTGCGCTCGGGGCGCTCGTCTTCGCGCCGACCGCGTACGCGACGCTGCGGCTCGCCTCCGCCCGGCTCTTCCCCGAGCCGCGCCCCGAGGAGGTGCTCTGGTCGCTCCACTCGGGCTTCGTCTGGCGCGCGCTCACCGCCGCGTACGTGGCGGCGCTCGTCGGCGCCGCCGTCGCCTTCGTCGCCCGACACTATCCCGATACGGTCATACGGGCCCTCGTCCCCGGCGCGATCGTCGGCGCGGCGCTCCTCCTCGCCCAGGGCCTCCTCGTGCCGTGAGCTCCCCGCGCGCGGGGGGTCAGAGCCCGACGAGCACCGGCTCCCGGTCGAGGTGGACTCCGAACGCCCGCTCGACGCCCTCCTCGATCTCGCGCGCGAGGGCGAGGAGCGCTCGCGCGGTCGCCCCCTCGCGGGCGACGAGCGCGAGCGCGTGTTTGGTCGAGATCGCGACGCCGCCGCCCGGGGAGTAGCCCTTGGAGAACCCCGCGCGCTCGATGAGCCACGCGGCCGCGACCTTCACCCCTGCGGGGTCGGCGAAGGTCGGCGCGGCCGCGCCCTCGCCGAGGCGCTCGCGGACCCGCGCGGCGAGGCGCTCGGCGCCCGCCGCGTCGAGGATCGGGTTCGTGAAGAACGAGCCCGCGCTCACGCTGTCGGGGTCGCGCGCGTCGAGGACCATGCCCTTGCCGCGCCGCAGCTCGACGACGGTGTCGTGCACGACGGTGAGCGGCGCCGCGCCCCCCATCGGCACCGACAGGGCGCGCGCGAGCTCCGCGTAGGCGATGGGCCTGCTGACCGACGCGCGCGCGACGCGGAGCGCCACCCGCAGGACCACGTAGCGGAGGCCGCCGCTCGGGAGGCGCGCGTGCTTGAGGAGGCTCGTGCGGTAGCCGAAGGCGCACGCGTCGCGGCCGAGCTTGGACACGGCCCCGGTGGCGCGGTCGAGGACCTCCACGTGCTCGAGCACCTGAGCGACGTCCTGCCCATAGGCGCCGACGTTCTGCATCGGGGTCGCGCCGACGAGCCCCGGGATCCCGGCGAGGCACTCGACGCCCGCGTAGCCCTCGCCGGTGAGCCGGGCGACCACCTCGGGCCACGGCTCCCCGGCCTCGAACACGAACACGGCGTCGCCCTCGCCGCGCTTGGCGGAGACCCCTCGGCTCGCCACCGCGAGGACGGTGCCCGCGAAGCCGTCGTCGGAGACGACGACGTTGCTGCCGCCTCCGAGGACGAAGAGCGGCGCGCCCGCGCGATCGACCTCGGCGACGACCTCGCCGATCTCGGCCGCGGTGTCGCACCGGACGAGCTCTCGCGCGGGACCTCCGAGCCGCAACGTCGTGAGCGGGCCGAGCCGCGCGCCTTCGCTCCTCTGCATCGGGCTTCCAGCTTACACGATCCTCCGCTACTCCTTGCGTCGCCCGTGCTGCCGCTGCCGATCGACCCCACCCTCCCGGACATCCTGCGCTCGCTCGCCGAGCGACCGAGCCTCGTCCTCGAGGCGCCTCCGGGCGCGGGGAAGACGACGCGCGTGCCGCGCGCGATGCTCGACTCCGGCGCCTTCCGCGGCGACATCGTCGTGCTCGAGCCGCGACGGCTCGCGGCCCGCATGGCCGCCGAGCGCGTCGCCGAGGAGCTCGGCGAAGCCGTGGGGGGCACGGTCGGCTACCAGGTCCGCTTCGAGGACAAGACGAGCCCGCGCACCCGCGTCCGCTTCGTGACCGAGGGGACGCTCACGCGGCGCCTCCTGTCGGACCCCGAGCTCCGCGGCACGGCGGCGGTGGTGCTCGACGAGTTCCACGAGCGCCACGTGCACGGCGACGTCGCCCTCGCGCTCGTGCGGCGCCTGCAGCGAGGTCCGCGCCCCGACCTCGCGATCGTGGTGATGTCGGCGACGCTCGAGACCGACCCCGTCGCCGCGTACCTCGGCTGCCCCATCGTGCGCACGGAGGGCCGCGCGCATCCGGTCGCGATCGAGCACCTGCCCGCCCCCGACGATCGCAAGCTCGAGCTCCAGGTCGTGTCGGCGCTGCGGCGCCTGGTGAACGAGGGCGAGGGCGGCGACGTCCTCGTCTTCCTGCCCGGCGCCGCCGAGATCCGCGCGTGCCTCGAGGCCGCGGCGCCGCTCGCGGCCCAAGCCTCGCTCGAGCTCTTGCCGCTCCACGGCGAGCTGTCGCCCGAAGAGCAGCGGCGCGCGGTGCGGCGCGCCGATCGTCGCAAGGTCATCTTCTCCACCAACGTCGCCGAGTCGAGCGTCACCATCGACGGCGTCGTCGCCGTCGTGGACAGCGGCCTCCACCGGCAGGCGAGCTTCGCGCCGTGGTCGGGCCTGCCGCGCCTCGCCGTCGCGAAGATCAGCAAGGCCTCCGCGGTCCAGCGCGCCGGGCGCGCCGGGCGGACGCGGCCCGGTCGAGCGCTGCGGCTCTACACCAAGGCCGACCACGACGGCCGCCCGGACCACGACGCCCCGGAGCTCCAGCGGGTGGACCTCGCCCAGCTCCGCCTCGAGCTCGCGAGCCTCGGCGCCGCGGACCTCGAGTGGCTCGACGCCCCGACGCCCGACGCGTGGCGCGTCGCCGGCGATCTCCTCGTGCGCCTGGGCGCGACGGACGCCGCGGGCGCGCTGTCCGATCTCGGCAAGCGGATGCTGCGCTTCCCCGCGCACCCACGGGCCGCGCGCGTGCTGTGCGAGGCCGAGGACCGCGGCGTGTCGGCCCGGGCGGCGACGGTGTGCGCGCTCCTCGGCGAGCGCGACATCCGTCGCGGGGAGCGCGTCTCGATGGGTGGCCGCGGCCGCGGCCACGACCACGCGACCGAGGCGAGCGACCTCGTGATGCTCGAGGGCCTCTACGACGAGGCCGAGGCGTCGGGGTTTTCGGCCTCGTCGCTCCGGGCGATCGGGCTCGACGCCGCGCCGGTGCACGCCGCGCGGCGCGCCGCCGACCGCCTGCGATCGCTCGCCCGCGACCGGGCCGCGGCGCCGAGCGCGGCCGAGAGCGACGAGCGCCTCCAGCGCGCCATCCTCGCCGGCTTCCCCGATCGGGTCGCGCGGCGCAAGGCGCCGGGATCCCGCGAGCTCGCCCTCGCCGGCGGCGGCATCGCCACCCTCGCCGAGTCGAGCGTGGTGCGCACCGCGGAGTTCGTGTGCGCCGTCCACGCCGAGGGCCGCGCCGAGACGGGCGCGCGCGGCGTCGTCGTTCGCCTCGCGAGCGCGATCGAGCCCGAGTGGCTCATCGACGCCTTCGAGGACCGCGTCGTCGACCGCACCGCCGCGACCTGGAACGAGCAGCGGGGGCGGGTGGAGACCTCTTCGCAGCTCGTCTACGACGGGCTCGTCCTCTCCGAGTCGCGCGCCAAGGCGCCCCACGGCGAAGCGGCGGCGCGGCTCTTGTTCGAGAAGGCCAAGGCGAAGGGCGCGCGCGCGTTCGCCCCCGAGGGCGAGCTCGACAGGCTCGTAGCTCGGCTCCACCACGCTCGCTCCCAAGACGAGGCGATCTGGGCGCCGAGCCCGAGCGACGTCGACGCGCTCCTCCTCGAGGCGTGCGAGGGTCGCGCGAGCTTGGCCGAGCTCGAAGAGGCGGGGCTCCTCGAGCTCCTCCGCGCCAAGGCGGGCGCGCGGGCGCGGCTCGACGAGCTGGCGCCCGAGCGAACGCGCCTCGCGAGCGGCCGCGAGGCTCGCGTCTCGTACGAGCTCGGCAAGCCGCCGTGGGTCGAGTCCTTCCTCCAGGATTTCTGCGGGATGCGCGAGACCCCGCGGGCGGGCCGGGTGCCGCTCGTGGTCCACATGCTCGCCCCCAACCGGCGCGCGGTGCAGATCACCACCGACGTCCCCGGCTTCTTCGAGCGTCACTACGCGCAGGTCCGCAAGGAGCTCATGCGCAAGTACCCCCGGCACGCCTGGCCGGAGGACACGAGCGCGGCTATCCCTATGCGCACACGCCGGAGCTGACGGGCCCGCCCTCGGGCGCGGTCAGCGTTTGTCGGGGAGCGCGGGCTTGGGCTTGGTGGCCGGCTCGTCGGCGGCGCTCTCGCGGGAGGCGAGGTAGAAGAACAGGACGCCGCCAGCGGCGACGATGAGGACCATCACCCCGAAGAAGGCGAGGAGCTTCTGGATCGCGGAGGAGCCGGCCGGTCGCGGCGGAGGCGCCGCGGCGAGCACGCGGGCGGGCGCGGGCGGTGGCGGCGGCGGACCGGCGAGCTTGACCGTTTGGCGCGCCCACGGCGTCGGCGCGCCGGGTGCTGCGGCGGCCGCCGCCACGTGCGGCCCCGAAGACGCGGCCAACGGTGGGGGTCGAGGCGCAGGCGGCGGCTCGAGCGCCGCAGGCTCCACCATGATGCTCGGCAGGGCGTCCGCGGCCGGGCCTTGCCGCGGCGGAGGCAACGTGTGGGGGCGCGCGGACGCGTAGCTCGCGCTCGAGCGCCCGAGCGACTCGGTCGGGGCCTTCTTCGCCGCGCGTTGCGGAGGCGGCGTCGGCGGCGGGAGCGCGGGCGCGGGGGCCGCCGCCATCGGGGGTGGCGTCGCCGCGACGACCGGCGCGGGCGTGGCCGCGAGGACGGGCGTCGGCGTCGCCGCGGGCGGCGGCGGCGGGCTCGGCGCGGGCACCGGCGGCGCAGGCGCCGGCGGCGCAGGCGCCGGCGGCGCGGCCGGGCGCGCGACGACCGGAGGAGGCGGAGCGGGCGGCGCGGCGACGACCGGCGGAGGAGCCGGCGGCGGCGCCGGGGCGGGGGCCGGCGGCGGCCCGGACATCAGCCCCGGCGGCGCGGGGATCGTCGCGGCGGGCGACGGGGAGTCGGCCGGCGGCGGCGCCGAGCGGCTCACGGCATCGGCGGTGGGGAACGCATCGATCGGCGGGAACTCGATGGCCTCGAGCGCCGCCTCTTCGTCGAGCGGGGGCGGCTCGCTCGGCGACGTCGCGCCGGCGGCGCTCTCCGCGGCCGCGAGAGTGGCGGTCGCGGGCGACCGGCTATCGTTCCCCGCTGACATGACCTCCCCAGGCTAGCGCATTTCCACGGCAAACGGATCTTCCGCGCGTCATCGGCGGGTTTGCCTCGCGTCGCTCACAGGCCCGGGTCGATGTCGGTGACGTGCTGCGCGCCGGGCGCCTTGGACGTGACCGTCGCCGTGGGCGCGGAGGGCGTGGGGGCCGCGGTCGTGGAGGGCGGAGCCTTCGGCCCGGGGCCGTGCGCCGCGCCGCGAGGCGGCGCGGCCTTCGCCTCGGCGACCGACGCCGCCGCGGTCGGCCCCCCTTGGATCGCGGCCGACGCGCTCGGCGACGCGGGGGTGGCGGCGGCGGTGGGCGCGGTCACGGCGGGCGCCGCGGGCTGCGTCGGCGACGCCGAAGGCGCGGGCGGGATCGAGGCGGGATCGAGCGCCTGCGCGGCCGCGCGGGGCTGCCGGACGAGCATGTATCCCACTCCGGACATGCCGCCCACGAACGCGACCGCCGCCCCGACGATCAGCCAGGGCACGAACGACCGCCGCGCGGCGCCGACCTCGGTGTGGACCGGGCCCATCGTCGACACCGGCTCGTCGATCGTCGTCTTCGGGAACGTGATCGGCGGCGCGGGCGCCTGGCCGTGGGGCACGGACGCGGCCGGCGGCCGCACGCTGACGGCGGCGGCGGGCCCGGCACCCGGCCCGGGCGGCGGCTGAGGATCCGACCGCGGAGCGCCGCGGTTCGAGATCGGCTGGGCCTGCATCTCGTCCTTCAGGATGCGCCGGAGCTCGGCGGAGAAGTTGAAGGCGTCGTGCGGCCGCTGCGCTGGATCCTTGGCGAGCGCGCTCATCACCAGCGCCTCGAGCGCGCGCGGCACCGGCACGAACACCGACGGCGGCGGCGGCACGCGGTGCACCTGGGCGGCGCCGATCTTGTTGCGATCGTCGAGGTCGTCGAACGGCCCCTTGCCCACCAGCATCTCGTAGAGGACGAGGCCGGCGGAGTAGAGGTCGGTGCTCGGGCCGAGCCGCTCGCCGAGGACCTGCTCGGGCGCGGCGTAGCGGAGCGTCCCCACGAAGCGCCCCATCGTCTCCTTCTTGGCGCCGTCGAGCAGGCGCATGATCCCGAAGTCGAGGAGCTTGGTCGTGGTCGTGCCGGCGTGGTTGCGGTGGAGGAAGATGTTCTCCGGCTTCACGTCGCGGTGGATGACCTGGTTCTCGTGGGCGTGGCCGAGCGCGTCGAGGAGGTCGATGGCGATGCGGCAGGCGTGCGACGCCTCGAGCGCGCCCGTCTTCTCGAGCACGGTGCGGAGGTTCTGCCCGTTGAGGCGCTCCATCACGTAGTACGGGAGCCGCCACTCGTCGCTCGTGGTCCCGGCGGTGACGACCTCGACGATGTTCGGGTGCTGGAGCCGCCCCAGGATTCGAGCCTCGGCCTCCATGCGGCGCGCGAGGTCCTCGCGCCCGAAGAGGTCGGGGTGGAGCGTCTTCAAGACGTACCGCTTGCCGACGGACGTGTCCTCGACGTCGTACACCGTCCCCATGCCACCGGTCGCGAGGTGGCGCACCACCCGGTACACCGTGCCCCCGATGACGTGGTTCGGCGAGTAGAGCCGTTCGACGCCCATGCGTCCGTACAGTATAGCGAAAACCCGCGCTCGAGGGCCGGCGGACCGACCGCTGGACGGACGGCGCGCATTTCTCTTTGGTTTCGATGACTTGGAACGCGGTTGGCGATCGGCCGCCGTGTGCTATACGTGCAAGCCCAACCGCGGGCTCGCGCCCTGAACGGCGCCCGGCGGTGGGGCATCAGACAGGTACCTGCATGACCCTCATCGAGCGCCTCTGGAGCAGCAAGCCGTGGGTACGACGCCTCGGGATCGTCGTCATCCACCTGTCGCTCTGGGTCGCGGCGTTCCAGCTCGCGCTCTACATCCGCTTCGAGGGCGGCCCCCTGCCCCGTCCGTTCGAGGACAACACGGTGCGCGCGGCGCTCGTCCTCCTCGCGTCGCGGCTGGTCGTGTTCTCGATGATGCGCCAGTTCCACGGGCTGTGGCGCTACGCGGGCATGCCCGAGCTGCGGAGCCTCATCCTCGCGACCAGCATCGGCAGCTTCGGCTTCGCCGGCGTCGGGATGATGGTCCACATGACGCAGATGCCTCGCTCGATCTACGTCGGCGAGTGGCTCGCGTCGGTCGTGCTCGTCGGCGGCTTCCGCTTCGTGTTCCGCATCATGCGCGAGCGCCAGGCCGGCGGCGCCCGGGCCGACGGCGTGCGCACCCTCATCGTGGGCGCGGGCGACGCCGGCGAGAGCCTGCTCCGCGACGTGCAGCGGATGCGCGAGGCCAAGTGGTCCGTCATCGGCTTCCTCGACGACGACCGCATGAAGGCGGGCGCGATCATCCGCAGCGTGCGCGTCCTCGGCCCCGCGGACGAGGAGACCATCGCCCGCTACGTGCAGATGTACGACGTGCGGCTCGTCGTGCTCGCCATCCCCCAGGCGGCCGGCAAGCGCCTCCGGGAGATCGTCGCGACCTGCCGCAAGCTCAACGTCCAGACGAAGACCCTCCCCAGCATCAACGACCGGATCGAGGAGGTCGGGTTCGCCAACCTCCGCGAGGTCGCCATCGACGACCTCCTCCGCCGCGAGCCGGTGCAGCTCGACCACGAGCAGGTCGAGAAGTTCGTCGCCGGGCGCACGATCCTCATCACGGGCGCGGGCGGCAGCATCGGCAGCGAGCTCTGCCGCCAGGTCCTCCGCTTCGACCCCGAGAAGGTGCTCCTCTTCGACCACGACGAGAACGCCCTCTTCCACATCGAGCGCGAGCTCCGCGCCGAGCACGGCGCGAAGGTCGTCCCGCTCATGGGCGACATCACCGATCGGCCGCGGCTCGACCAGGTCATGCGCGAGCACCGGCCCAACGTCGTGCTCCACGCCGCCGCGCACAAACACGTGCCGATGATGGAGGCGAACCCCTGCGAGGCGGTGAAGAACAACGTGTTCGGCACCATCGCGGTCGCCGAGGCCGCCCACGCCCACGAGGTCGACGCCTTCGTCCTCATCTCGACGGACAAAGCCGTCAACCCGACGAGCGTGATGGGCGCCACCAAGCGGGTCGCGGAGATGGTGACGCAGCTCCGGGCCCAGGGCTCGAGGACGCGCTTCGCCGCGGTGCGCTTCGGCAACGTCCTCGGGAGCGCCGGCAGCGTGGTCCCGCTCTTCCGCGAGCAGATCGCCAAGGGCGGCCCCATCACCGTCACCCACCCCGACGTCACCCGCTACTTCATGACGATCCCCGAGGCGACGCAGCTCGTCCTCCAGGCGGGCGCCCTCGGCGGCACCGGCGAGATCTTCCTCCTCGACATGGGGCAGCCGGTCAAGATCGTCGACCTCGCGCGCGACCTCATCGACCTCTCGGGGCTCCGCCCCGACATCGACATCGCGATCGAGTTCTCGGGCCTGCGGCCGGGCGAGAAGCTCTTCGAGGAGCTGCTCCTCGACGGCGAGTCGTACGGCAAGACGCCCCACCCGAAGATCATGGTCGGCAAGATCCAGCCGCTCACCCGGGAGGCGCTCACGCGTGGCATCGACCACCTGCGGCGCGCCGCGGACGTCGCCGACGTGGCGGGTGTCCGCCGCGGGCTCGCCGACCTCGTCCCCGAGGGGCGCCTCGCGGGGGTCCCCGCCACCGACGCGGCCGTCCCCGCGGTCGTGGAGGAGGAGCCTCGCAGCGTGGACGAGAGCCCCGTGATCGCGGAGCCCATCGCGGCGACGTGAGCGGCCAGCCGGGAGCGATCGCGGTCACCGGGGCGACGGGCTTCGTCGGCGGCGCCCTCGTGCGCCACCTCGCCGCCGCCGGGGCGAGCCCGGTCGCCGTCGTGCGCGACGGCAAGGGGATCCCCCGCCGAGGCCTGCCCGGCGAGGACGTCCCCGTCGAGTCGCGGACGATCGCCGCGTGGAGCCGCGCCGAGCTCGCGCGCGCGTTCGCCGGGGTGCGCGCGGTCGTCCACGCGGCCTCGATCGTCCACCGCCGCGGCCTGCCCGCCGCCGAATACGTGCGGTTCAACGTCGACGGCACCCGGGCGCTCGTGGAGGCCGCGCGCGACGCCGGCGTCGCCCAAGTGGTCTTCGTGAGCTCCGTGAAGGTCTACGGCGAAGAGCCCGAGGGCGTGATCGACGAAGCGAGCCCGACCGGGGCGTCGGCCCCGTACGCCACGACCAAGCTCGACGCCGAGCGCCTCGTCCTCGAGGGCGCGCCGAACCCGTCGGTCCTCCGGCTCTCTCCGGTGTACGGGCGCGGCGACAAGGGCAACGTCCGCACCGTGATCCGGAGCATCCGCCGGCGCGTCTTCTTCCTCCCCGGAGACGGCACCACGCAGAAGAGCCTCGTCCACGTCTCCACCGTGTGCAGCGTCGCGCACCGCGTGCTCGACCTCGAGCGCACCGGGGTGTTCGTCGTCGCCGACCGCCACGCGCCCTCGATGCGCGAGCTCGCGGACGTCATCGCCCGCGCCCTCGGGCGGCGACCGCCGCGGAGCGTCCCCGCCCCCGTCCTGTTCGCCGTCGCCCGCGCGGGCGACGCCGCCCTCGCGGCGGCTCGCCGCGGCCCCCGCGACCTGGCGGGCCTGGTGAAGAAGAGCATGCTTCCGACGATCTTCAGCCCCGCCAAGGCGGAGCGCGAGCTCGGCGTCGACTGCCACGTCGACCTCGACCAGACTATCCGTGACGAGATATCCTGGCTCGAGGAGAGCGGCCAGCTCTGACGCTCTCGCCGCCCCCTCGGGGCGCTACTTCGAGCAGTAGTAGCCCTGCGCGTTCTTCTGGCAGGTGCCGACGCCCTTGCACGAGCGGAGGAGGCTCGGGTTCGCGTCGCACTGGTCCGTCCCCGCGTCGCAGCACTTGAGCCCGACGCACACGCCCGCGCCGCTCGAGCCCTTCATGTAGAGGCACGAGAGGTGGAGCTTGCAGGTCGTCCGGGAGCCGGCGCAGCTCCCCTCGCTCGTGGCCGTCTCGCCAGGGCAGGTGCAAGGAGCGCCGAGGTCGACCTTGTTGGCCGCCGACGTGTCGGGGCAGGCCGTCCCGATGGTGCGGGCGTCGATGAGCGACTTGCACACCCCGACCCCCTTGAACTCCCAGCACAGGAGCTGATCGCCGTTGACGCTCTCGGCGGCGCACTTCTCGTCGCAGCTCTGCTTGGCCACCGACGCGGTGAGGCCGCACTCCTCGAGCTTGGCGGCGCAGCGCGCCGAGCACTCCGCGGCGGGCACCGGGGTGCTCCCACCACCGCTGCTGCCGCTGCTGCTGCCGCCGCCCGAGCTCGACGAGCCGGAGCCCGAGCTCGACGACGAGGATCCGGAGGACGAGGACGTCGACGTGCCGTTCGTGTCGTCGGAGGACCCACATCCGACGAAGCCGATCACGAGGGGGAGAGCGGTGAAGGCAAGGGAGGCGAAGCGCATCCTCCGATGGTAGCGCGCGTTCCCGCTTCGTCCCGCCCTTTCCGCGCCGACTATCCCGCCTCGGAACCCCCGCGCGCCTCGCGCCCCCGCACCCACCCCAAGACCAGCGAGAAGCCAGTGAGGCACACCGCGGCGCACGCGAGCGTCGTCCGCCCGTCGGCTCGCGCCGCCACCACCGCCGCCCCCGCCGAGACCGCGATCCACGCGGCGTAGGCGACGAGCACGTCGCGGTGCTCGAGCCCCGAGCTCACCGCGCGCTGATAGAGGTGCTCCTTGTGCGGCTCCCAGAACCGGCCCCCGCGGGCGGCGCGCTTGGCGCGGGTGAAGGTCGCGTCGAGGAGGAACGGCGCGAGCGCCATCGGCCCGACGCCGAGCGGAAGCGCCGGCTCCGCGCGGACCGCCACGAACGGCAGCGCCCCGAGGAGGAAGCCGATGAACATCGAGCCCGCGTCGCCCATGAAGATCCGCGCCGGGGGCGAGTTGTGGACGAGGAACCCGCCGCTCGCCGCCGCGAGGCAGAGGGCGACGACCGCGAGATCGACGTGCCCCGCGCCCGCGAGGGCGGCGCCGAGGG
The DNA here is from genome assembly GCA_016794325.1 of Myxococcales bacterium. Lineage (GTDB taxonomy): Bacteria > Myxococcota_A > Polyangia > Polyangiales > Polyangiaceae > SXNL01. Next base: position 17,057 of record JAEUKG010000611.1, read on the forward strand.
CGAGGGCGGCGGCGGCGGTCTGCGTCCCCGCGAGGCCATCCATGCCGTCCATGAAGTTCGTGATGTTCACCACCCCCACGATCCACACGACCGCGGCGGGAGCGACCACCCACGCTGGAAGCGACACCACCACCCCCGCGGCGAGCGGGATCGCGGTCGGCACGCCGACGAGGTACACGAGCGCGCTCGCCACCGCGATCTGCAGGCCGAACCGGAGGGACATCCGCATCGGCTTCACGTCGTCGACGAGGCCGAGGGCGGCGTAGGGCAGCGCGAGGCCGAGGAGCGCCCACGTGCGCCGCGGAGGGTCGGTGCCCCAGAAGAGCGCGAGGCACCCGAGGGCGGTGCCCGCGAAGATCCCCACGCCCCCGAGGCGCGGCGTCGGCGTCTTGTGGAGCTTGCGCTCGTCGGGGGCGTCGAGGAGCGCGTGGCGCAGGGCGTAGCGCCGCACCGCCTCGCACCCGACGAGGGCGCCGACGAACGCGAGCGTGAGCCCGAGCGCGATCACGACACGAGCCCCTCGCGACCCGCAGCCACGCCGCGCAGCCAGATCTCGAGGGTGAGGAGCAGCCAGATGCGCTGACCGTGGTCGGCCTTGCCCGCCATGTGCTCGTCGACCAGGCGTCGCACCGAATCCCGTTCGAGATAGTCGAAGAGCCGCGCCCGGTCGCCGAGGTGATCGAGGAGGTAGTCGCGGAGATCGCCGCGGAACCAGGCGGCGAGCGGCACGCCGAAGCCCATCTTCTTGCGGTGCTTGATGGGCCCGGGGATGAGGTCGTCGAACGCCTTCTTGAGCACCCACTTCATGCGCGGCCCGCGGCGCTTCAGCGGGTCGCGGAGGCGGGCCGCGAGGGCGACGAGCTCGGTGTCGAGGAACGGCGAGCGCACCTCGAGGCTGTGGAGCATCGACGAGCGGTCGGCCTTCACGAGCAGATCGTGGGGCAAGTAGCTCTCGAAGTTGTGGTGGAGGACGCGGGCGAGCGGCGTCGCGCCGGCGCTCGCGGCGAGGATCTCGCGCGTCCAGGCGAGCGGGCGATCGACGTCGATGGCTCGGGCGACGTCCCGGCGCAGGACCCCGTCGAGCTCGAAGGCGAAATACGGGTAGTAGCCGAGGAGCCGCTCGGCGAGCGGACGGGCGGCGTGCCGGAAGAAGCGCGCCCCGCGGGCGAAGAGCGTGCGCTCGCTCTCGCCGCGCGGCAGCCGCTGGACGAGCGCGAGCCCCACGTCGCGGACGCGCTGGGGGATGCGGTCGGCGGCCTCCGCCGCGAGGAAGCGCGGGTAGCCGCAGAACAGCTCGTCGCCCCCGTCGCCGGTGAGGGCGACGGTCACGTGCTCGCGGGTGAGCCGCGACACCACCGAGGTCGGGATGGCCGACGAGTCGCCGAAGGGCCCGTCGTGGACCGCGACGAGGCGCTCGACGAGCTCGAACGACGACGGCTCGAGGGTGAACTCGGTGTGCTCGGTCTCGAACGCCTCGGCCGCGATCCGCGCGTAGCGCGTCTCGTCGTAGCGGGCGTCGCCCGAGAACCCGATCGAGAACGTGCGCACCTTGGCGCCGAGCACCTGCCGCATCACCCCCACGATGATCGTCGAGTCGACGCCGCCGGAGAGGAAGGCGCCGAGGGGGACGTCGGCCTCGAGGCGGCGCTCGACGGCGCGCTCGACGGCCCGCCGGACGTCGTGCAGGGTGTCGGGGAGCGGCCGATCGATCGGCGGCTCGGCGAACGGGGCGTGCCAGTAGCGCGTGACGAGCGGGCGCTCGCCTCGCTCGAGGACGAGCATCGACGCCGGCGGGAGCTGCTCGACGCCGCGGTAGAGCGTGCCCGGGGGCTCGACGTAGCCGAGGGTGAGCAGCGACGGCAGGCCCGAAGGATCCACCGCCGCCGGCAGGCCCGACGCGAACAGCGCCTTGGCCTCGGACGCGAAGCGGACGCCCTCGCCGTCGACGGCGTAGAAGAGCGGCTTCTTGCCCGCGCGGTCGCGCGCGAGGAGGAGGCGGTGGCGGCGCGTGTCCCACACCGCGATCGCGAACATCCCGTCGATGCGACGCACGACCTCGTCGCCCCAGGCGCGGTATCCCTCGACGATCACCTCGGTGTCGGATCGGGTGCGGAACTCGTGGCCCCGGCCCTCGAGCTCGCGGCGGAGCGCGTGGTGGTTGTAGATCTCGCCGTTGAACGCGACGACGACGTCGCCGTGGGCGCTGACCATCGGCTGGTGGGCGCCCGGGGACAGGTCGAGGATCGAGAGCCGCGCGTGGCCGAGCACCGCGCGGTCGTCGCGCCACGACCCCTGGTGATCCGGGCCGCGGTGGTGGAGGCGCGCCAGCGCGCGATCGACGTCGACCCTGCCCTCGGGGACGAACACCGCGCCGAAGATCCCGCACATCTCAGCGCACCTCGAGCCGCGAGGGCAGCGCGCGGAGCCAGGTCTCGAAGGTGAGCAGGAGCCAGAGGTTGTGGCCGTGGTCGGCGTGGCCGTCCATGTGCTGGCGGAGGAGCTTCTCCACGTAGCGCTGCTCGAGCAGGTCGTACATCCGAGCGCCGGGGGCGAACACGTCGAGCATCATGCCCCGGAGCTCGCGGCGGAACCAGGTGCCGAGCGGCACGCCGAAGCCGAGCTTGCCGCGGTTCATGATCTCCTTCGGGATGATGTCGGAGAACGCGCGCTTGAGCACCCACTTGGTCTCGCGGCCGCGGCGCTTATGGTCGTCGGGCAGCCGCGCCACGTATTCGACGAGCGCGGTGTCGAGGAAGGGGCTCCGGAGCTCGAGGCTGTGGAGCATCGAGCTGCGGTCGGCCTTCACGAGGAGGTCGTCGGGGAGGTAGGTCTCGAAGTTGTACTCGAGGAGCCGCGCGAGGGGGGTCGCGCCCGACCGCTGGGCGCCGACCGAGCGGCTCTCGTGCATCGGCTCGTCGATCGGCGACACGGCGCGCACCTCGGGCCGCAAGAGCTCCTCGAGCTCGAAGCCGAAATACGACGTCCAGGACAGGATGCGGTCCTCGAGCGGGAGCTCGGCCTTGCGCAGGAAGCGCTGCACGCGCCCGCCGAACGACCCCTGGCGCTTGACCTGCGGGAGCCGGCGCGCGGCGATCCCGCCCGCGCGGCGCAGGATCGCGGGGATGCGCTCCGACGCCTCCACGGTGAGGAAGCGCACGTAGCCGCAGAAGAGCTCGTCGCCGCCGTCTCCGGTGAGCGCGACCTTCATCCCCGCGCCGCGCGCGAGCGACGACACGAGCGCCGTCGGCAGCGCCGACGAGTCGCCGAAGGGGCCGTCGTGGACTCGCACCAGCCCCTCGATGTCCTTGAACGCCGAGGGGGTCAGGCGGACCTCGGTGTGCTCGGTCGCGAACGCCTTGGCGGCGACGCGCGCGAAGTGGGTCTCGTCGAAGCGCGGATCGCCCTCGAAGCCGATGGAGAACGTCTTGATCTTCCCGATCGCCTTGGCGGCGGCGCCGACGATGATCGTCGAGTCGATCCCACCCGACAAGAACGCGCCGACGGGGACGTCGGCGACGAGGCGGCGCTCGACCGCGCGCTCGACGAGGTGCCGGACCTCGACCGTCGCCTCGGAGGCGGCGACCGTGAGCGGCGGCTCGGTGAAGGGGGCGCGCCAGAAGCGCCGCTCGGTGGGGACGCCGCCGGGCGCCACCGACAGCGACGTCGCGGGCGGCACCTGGGCCACGTTCTCGTACATCGTGTGTGGGGCGCGCGCGCAGCCGAACGCGAAGAGCCGCGAGAGCTGGGTGACGTCGGGCTTGCACGGCAGGCCGGCGGCGAAGAGCGCGTGCGCCTCCGACGCGAACCAGATCCGCCCGCCCTCGCGGGCGTGGAACAGCGGCTTCTTGCCGGCGCGATCGCGCGCGAGGAGGAGGCGCCGCTTCTTCCGATCCCACAGCGCGAACGCGAACATCCCGTCGAGGCGGTCGACGCACCCCTCGCCCCACTCGCGGTAGGCCTCGAGGATCACCTCGGTGTCGGAGCGGCCGCGGAACGTGTGCCCGGCCGCGCGGAGCTCCTCGCGCCGCTCGGCGTGGTCGTAGATCTCGCCGTTGAACACGACGGTGACGTCGCCGTCGGGCGTCGACATCGGCTGCCGCCCCGAGGGGGTGAGGTCGAGGATCGAGAGGCGCACGTGCCCGAGGACGACCCCGGGCTCGCGGTGGATCCCCGACTCGTCCGGCCCTCGCAGCCGCATCGCCTCGAGCGCGCGCTCGGCGGCGACGCCGGCGAGCGCGTCGTCCGCGGCCGCTACGACGCCGAAGATGCCACACACGGCGGCGCTACTCCCACACGCGCCAAGGCGCCTTGCCGGACTCCCAGAGGCCCTGGAGCGACCGGAGATCGCGGAGCGTGTCCATGCACTGCCAGTAGCGGTCGTGGCGGTACGCGCCGAGCGATCGCTGCCGGGCGAGCTCCTCGAGGGTGTCGGCCTCGAGCACCGTCTTGTCGTCCTTCATGTGCGAAAAGACGGTGGGCTCGAACACCATGAAGCCGCCGTTGATCCACCCCTCGCCGATCTGCGGCTTCTCGGTGAACTCGGAGACGAGATCCCCCTCGAAGACGAGCCCGCCGAAGCGCGCGGGCGGGCGCACCGCCGTCACCGTCGCCGTCTTCTTGTGGCGCTCGTGGAACGCGAGCAGGGCCCGCACGTCCACGTCCGAGACGCCGTCGCCGTAGGTGAGCATGAACCGGCGGCCCGCGAGCTTCGGCTCGAGCCGCTTCACCCGCCCGCCGGTCATCGTCTCGGGGCCGGTCTCCACGAGGTGGACCGTCCAGTCCTCGACCTCGCGGTTCTGGTACGTCGTCTCCCCGGTGCGGAGGTTGACCGTCATGTCGCCCGAGAACGCGTGGTACTCGTGGAAGAAGCGCTTGATGACCTCGCCCTTGTACCCGAGCGCCACGTAGAACTCGCGGAACCCGTGGTGGGCGTAGTGCTTCATGATGTGCCAGAGGATCGGCCGGCCGCCGATCTCGACCATCGGCTTGGGCTTCGTCCCGGTCTCTTCGGTGAGCCGGGTGCCGAGGCCACCGGCGAGGATCACGACAGGTTCCATCTCGCGCCTCATACTCCAAGTCGCCGCGACACGCGGCGGGTGAGCTTCAGGATCTCTTGCGGGCGAGCGAGCCCGCGCAGGTGGAGGCGATCGGCGCCGGTCATGGCGAGCCGCGCGCCGCGGTCCACCAGCGTGTCGCCGAGGGCGGACGCGCACGCCGCGGCCTCGGACGAGTCGGGCGCCGAGAGCCACCCCCAGCCGAGGCCGACCCGGTGGAGCAGCTCGAGCCGGCGGCGCAGGCGCCTCACGAAGTCGCGGTCCTCGGGCCAGCGGGCCTGGTACTCGTCGAGGTAGGCGGCGAGCACCTCTGTGCGAACCTGGATAGCGCGCGAGAGCGGCATCGAGAGGCTCGCCTGCCCCGAGTGGCGGCGGATCGACATGAGGCGCTCGGCGCACAGCGCCACGTCGTGGCGTTCGGCGATGCGGGCGAGGACGACGAAGTCACCGAAATGAATCGTGATCTCGGGGTCGAAGCCGCCGGGATCGAGGGCCGCGGTGCGGAAGACGACCCCGGGCATGGGGATGAGGTTGCGGCCGCGTGACCAGAGGGCCTCGATGTAGCGGCGCCCGCTCCAGACCTCGGTGCGCTCGATCCAGCGCCGCTCCTCGGTGATGGTGCCGTGCTCGTCGACGAAGTCGTAGTTCGAGCCCGAGAAGCCGGCCCGGGGGCTCTTCTCGAGCAGGGCGATCTGCACCGCGAGGTGCTCGGGGAGGTAGACGTCGTCGTCGTGGATGAACGTGACGTATTTGCCGCGAGCGCCGACGAGGCCGCGGTTGAAGTTCGGGAACATCGGCATCCGCTCGCCCACGCGGAGCGTGCGCACGCGGTCGTCGGCGCGCTCCCAGGCGCGGATCGCCTCCTGGGTGTCGGGCGGGCTCGCGTTGTCGAGGATCACGATCTCGAGATCGCGGAGGGTCTGGGCCTCGACCGAGGCGCGCATCGCGTCCCAGTACGAGAGCCGACCGATGGTGGGGACGAGGACGGTGACGAGGGGCTCAGCCACGGGGCGACTCCATGGCGCCGCCCGAGGGCGACGCGGACGACAGCTCACGGCGCGCGTAGGCGACCGCGTCTTCGAGGCCGCTGGCGAGATCGAAGCGCGGGGTGAAGCCGAGCGCGCGGAGCTTGGTCGCGTCGGCGCAGACGATGGGCGGATCGCCCGGCCGCTGCGGGACCGCGCCGTAGCGGACGCGATCCTCGGCGCCGCAGGCGCGGGCGGCGGCGGCGACGACCTCGCGCACGCGCACCGGGATCCCGGAGCCGACGTTCACGACGTCGGTCGCGTCGCTCGCGAGGACGGCGAGGAGGGCGCGAGCCGCGTCGTCGACGTGCATGAAGTCGCGGATCTGCTCGCCGGTGGTGACCTCGGCGACGCCGCCGGTGAGGAGCGGGCGCAGCACCGCGGGGACGAGGCGCGCCGCCGCCTCGCCCGGGCCGTAGAGGAAGAACGGCCGCGCCCAGGCGAAGGAGACGCCGCGCGCCGGCAGGTAGCTCCGCAGGACGTCGTACACCGCGAGCTTGCACGCCGCGTAGAGCGTGTGGGGGCGGCACGGCGAGCCCTCGGAGAGCACGCCGCGCTCGAGGTCGTACTCGAAGCAGGTGCCGACGCCGACGAAGCGCTTGCACCCTGCGCGCGTCGCGGCCTCCGCCAGCGCGAGGCTCTCGCCGACGAGGGCGACGTTCTCGTCGGCCTGCAGGTATTTGCCAGGCGCCGCGTACCACGCGAGGTGGACGACGGCCTCGGGCCGCGACGCGCGGAGCGCGGCGTCGACGGCGGCGCGGTCGGCGAGCGCGCCGCGGTGGAGCGCGACCGCGCCCCCGAGCTCGGCGAGGCGCGGGGCCTCGTCGCCCGGCAGCGCGAGGCCGTGGACCTCGTGGCCCGCGGCCGCGAGCTCGCGGGCGAGTCGGGCGCCGATGAAGCCCGTGACGCCGGTGACGAGGACGCGCACCGCCTCCGCCTCGGCCTTAGACGAGCCTCACGTCGGGGATGGGGACGATGAACGTGCCCCCGGCCTCGCGGTACGCGCTCTGCTGCGCGAGGATCTCCTTCGCGAAGTTCCACGTCGTGAGCAGGCAGTAGTCGGGCTTGCGCGCGAGGAGCTCCTCCGGCGCGACGATGGGGACGCGGCAGCCGGGGATGTAGCGGCCCTGCTTGTAGGTGCTCCGGTCGGCGATGAACGAGACCGTGTCGGCGCCGATGCCGAAATAGTTGAGGAGGGTCGTGGCCTTGGCCGCCGCGCCGTAGGCGCCGACGGTGCAGCCCGCCTTCTTCAGGTGGGCGAGGACCTTGGTGAGCTGGCGCTTGAGGCCGTCGACGCGCTTCGCGAAGTCCTTGTAGAAGCCGACGCTCGCCACGCCCCACGCGCGCTCCTCGTCGAGCATCGCCCGGACGCGGGGCCCCCGCTCGAAGCCCTCCTTGCGCGACACGAAGATGCGGAGCGACCCGCCGTGCATGTCGATGCGCTCGACGTCGCGGACGACGAGGTCGTGCCGATCCATCAGCGCGTCGAGCGCGGTGAGGGAGAAGTAGCAGAGGTGCTCGTGGTAGATCGTGTCGAACTCGCAGTGGTCGATGAGGTCCTTGGCGTAGGGGGCCTCGACCACGAGGACGCCGCGGTCCTTGAGCACGGTGCGGAAGCCGGCGATGACGCCGTTGAGATCGGCGACGTGCGCGAGGACGTTGTGCGCGTGGAGGACGTCGGCGCGCTCGCCCTTGGCCGCGAGCTCCTTGGCGAGCTCACGCCCGAAGAACTCGGAGATCGTGCGGATGCCGCGCTCGGCCTCCGCGACCTTGGCGACGTTGCGGGCGGGCTCGATGCCGAGCACGGGCACGCCGCGCTTCTTGTAGTGCTGGAGGAGGTAGCCGTCGTTCGAGGCGATCTCCATCGCGAGGCTGCCCGCGCCGAGCTTCTCCATGTCGACGACCCGATTCGCGATCGCCTCCGCGTGCTTCACCATCGTGTCGGAGAAGGACGAGAAGTAGAGGTACTCGCGGAACAGCTTCTCCGGCGCCACCGTCTCCGTGATCTGCAAGAGCGTGCAGGACGGGCAGAACACGAGGTCGAGCGGGAAGGTCTCCTCCTTCGAGGACAGCTCCGCGGGCGTGAGGAGCGCGTTGGCGAGCGGGCTCTGCCCCAGAGAGAGGACGAGCTCCAGCTCGGAGCCTCCGCAGGATCGGCACTTCGTCTCGGTCGTCATGATCGGTTCCTGATTCGACGCGCGGCGGTCCGTGGCCCCGCCGGCGTCCGTTGCCCGTTTCGGTTGGCCCGGTTCAGTTGGGCGGTGAAGCCGACGTTCCGGGAGGGTCGTCGCCTCCGGCGACCGGACCCTCGCCCTCGATCGGCCCGTAGCCCTCGCGGCGGTAGTAGTAGTACTGCTGGTAGTAGCTGTAGTCGTTCTTGCGGAAGTCGACCGCGTTGAGCACCGACCCGATGAGGTAGGCGTCGACGTCGGCGAGCGCCCGGAGGCCCTGCGTCGCGAGGGTGCGCGAGGTCTTGCCGGCGCGCACCACGAACACGGTGCCGTCGACGACGGTCGAGATCACGGCCGAGTCGCTGACCGCGGCGAGCGGCGGGCTGTCGACGACCACGCGATCGAAGCGGCGCGCGAGCTCCACGAGGAGGCCCTTGAACTTCTCCGAGTGGAGCATGTCGCCCGGGTTCGGGGGGATCGGGCCCGAGGGGATGCACGAGAGGTTGTCGACCACGGTGGTGGCGGACACCTCGTCGAGGGTGGCGTCGCCCACGAGGACGTTGGTGAGCCCGGCGTCGCCGGCGCGGCCGAAGATGCGGTGGAGGCGCGGCCGGCGGAAGTCGCAGTCGATGATGCAGGTGCGGAGGCCCGCCTGCGCGAGCGAGATCGCGATGCTGCACGCGACCGTCGTCTTCCCCTCGCCCGGCGCGGCGCTCGTGACGAGGATGAGCCGGTGCGGGTGGTCGGGGTTCATGAAGGTGAGGTTCGTGCGGACCGCGCGCGCCGCCTCGGCGATGCCGGAGAGCGGCCGCTCGTGCACCACGAGCTCGGGCACCATCTTGTTGGTCATGCGGCGCGGGCGCTTGCCCTTCGGCGTGCCGGGACGCTCCGTCGAAGACTCGTCGAGGACGGGCAACAGGCCGAGGAACGTGAGGCCGAGCCGCTCCTCGAGGTCCTCCGGCGTCTTCACCGTGTTGTCGAGCTGCTCGCGCAAGAAGACGAGGGCGAGGCCGACCGCGAGGCCGATCGCGAAGCCGATGCCGACGTTGTTCGGCACCTTGGGCCGGATCGGGACCTTGGGCTCGCTCGGCGCGTCGACGATGCGGACGTTGTTGACGTTCATCATGCGCGCGAGGTCGGCCTGCTTCATCTGCTCGAGGAGCAGGCTGTAGACCTTCTCGTTCTGGGCGCGCTGGCGGTCGAGGCGGTGGTACTCGAGCTCCTTCAGGTTGAGATCGACGGCTCGCTTGCTGGCCGCCTCGTAGAGGGCCGCCTCGCCCGCCTCCTGCCGCTGGAGGATCGCGAGGTCGCGCTGCACCGCGCCCTGGATGTTCTTGATCTCCTCGAGGAGGTCCTTGCGGGTCGACGCGATCTTCTCGTCGCTCTTCTTGACGAGGGGGTGGTTCTCGCCGCGCCCCTCGGCCATGTGCTCGCGCTTCTCGCGCACCGCCGACTGGTACTGGGTGCGGAGCGACGACAAGAAGCCGTTCGTGAGGAGCTCGCTCGCCGGGACCTGATCGGGGTTGTCCGGGGTGACCTTCGAGAGCTCCGCGTTGCGCGCGCTGAGCTCCGCCTTGCGGGTGCGCGTGCGCGACAGCGCCTCGCTGTAGTGCTGCATCTCGAGGCGCGCGACCTTCGACACGTCGTCGAGGGTCGTGCTCGGCAGCTCGTTGTGCTTGCGGAACTCCTGGAGGTCGTTCTCGGTTGACGTGAGCTCGCGCTTGTAGTGGTCGAGCTGGCCGTTGAGCCACACGACGGCGTCGCTCGTGCCGCTCACCGTCTTTTCGAGGTTCTGTCCGATGTAGGCGCGGGCGACGGCGTCGCAGAGCGAGCGCGCGAGCGGCGGGCTCGTGTGGGCGACCTTGATCTGCACGAGCCGGCTCATCTTCACCGGGTCGACCTTGACCATCGACCGGAGCGTCGCGACGGTGTCGTCGAGCGGCATCGGCTTGTCGGGCTTGAAGCCCCAGAACTCCTGGCTCGAGGTGAGCCCCATGTCGCGCACGACCGCCGAGAGCACGCGGTCGGACGTCATGATCGCGAACTGCGTCTCGTAGTACTCCTGCTGGTCGGTCATCATCGCCCAGAAGGCCTTGGGATCGTTGCGATCGCCGAGGGGGCGGACCACGTCCGGATCGAACTCGAGGGTCGTCTGCGCCTCGTAGATCCGCGGCAGCGACTTCGTGTAGAGGAGGCTCGCGCCGGTGGCGAGCAGCGTCGCGGCGACCAGGATCGGCCAGCTCTTGCGGAGCGCCCGCCAGACCCAGAGCAAGCTCGCGGCGGCGTCGTCGAGCCCACCCTTCGCGGGTCGCCCGGGTTCCTTACCGCCAGCTTTCGGTCGTGCTTTCTTGGACATGGTCTGCGTGCTCTCGGGCCCTCTGCACGGCTACGAGCGGGAGTCCCATAGCACGGCAAGACAGCCCGGCCATAGCCGAACCCACACCGTCTCTGGGCCGAAACGCTACGTTGCGGCTGGAGCCGCGGGCATTCGCGGGGCGACGGCCACCGCCGCGCTTCGGCCGCGCAAATTCTTCCGAAATATCGTAAACTTACCAGCGCCGTGCGACAGACCGACCCCGCGACCTCCTGGGCGAGGCAAATGGCCGCCCGGGCGAGCCTCCTCACCGTGCTCACGGTCCTCGACCGGGCGGGCATCCGCGCGTTGCCGGTGAAGGGGGTCGTCACCGGGGCCTGGCTCTACGGCGATCCCTCCGAGCGGCCCCTCACCGACCTCGACGTCCGCGTCGCGCCGCGCGACCTCGACCGAGCCGAGGCGGCGCTCGCGGCGGCGGGGTTCCAGTTCTTGGCGGGCCGCTCGCCGACCGGCAACGTGGTCGTCGAGGTCGGGGGCGTGATGGTGGACCTCGAGACCCACGCGGGCCCGCCCGGCCTCGGACGGCTGACGGTGGAGCAGATGCTCGATCGCGCGACCACGCGCGCGACCCTCGGGTTCCCCACCCTCTGGCCCGACCCGGTGGACCACGCGCTCCTCCTCACGATCAACGTCTTCAAGGACAAGATCGCGCTCGCGGCGCCGTGGTCGCTCGAGGACGCTCGGCGCGTGGTCCGCGCGCCCGAGGTCGGGCGCGCCGCGTTCGTCGACGGGGTGCGGCGCGCGAAGATCGCCCAGATCGCGTGGCTCGTGGCCGACGCCATGGCGCGCGCCGGCGACGACGAGTGGCGGCGGATCCGCGACGACCTCGGCCCTCCGCCCCGCCGCGTGCACGCCGCGATGTCGCGCTGGCTCGAGCGGCGCCCCGCGTCGACGGCGGCGCGGCTCGTGGCGCGGGTCGCGGGCGACGGGCCGCTCGACTGGGCGCGCGGGATGCGCGCGGCAGCGCAGATCGAGCTGTGGAAGCTCCGCGATCCCGTCGGGAGCGTGCTCCGCTTCTGAGCCGCGCCCTCAGTCGGCGCGGACGGGGCGCGGGGCCTCGACGTCCTCGTCGCTCCCCTCGCCCTCGCCGCCGGCAGCGGCCTCGTCGCCCTCTTCGGCCTCCTCCTCTTCCTCCTCGGCCGTCTCCTGCTTGGGCCAGGAGAGGCTCGCGAGGAGGGCGCCGATGAGGACGACGGGCATCCGCTGGCGGAGGATGAGGCCGATGTTCGCCATGCTCGTCGCGTACGCGATCGAGAGCGGGATCATGAAGCTCGCGAAGCCGATGAGGAGCGCGCGGTTCTCCCGCCAGAGGCGGCGCGCGGCGATGACCGAGCGGTACATGAAGTAGTACCACATGAAGGTGTCGATCTTGCCGACGTGGAGCCCGAAGCTCCCGCCCTGCCAGGGGAACGGCGCGAACAGCGTGTACACGAGCTTCGTCGGCAGCGCACCCGTCGCCTTGCCGCCGTCGTCGAACGTGACGCCGCTGCCGCCGAGGGCGTTGCCGCCGCGCATGTGCTTGCTGGTCGCGATGTCGTACGCCTGCTGCGCCGTGCCGCCGAAGTCGTCGAGCACGCGGCTGTACGACATGAGCGCCGCCACCGCGACGCCGACCACGAGCGACGTGAGGATGACGCGCACGGGGGATTTGCTCCCGATGCCGAGGAAGCCGACCAGGAGCGGCGCCACGCACACGAACACGAGGTAGTAGCGGACGTACCAGACGGCGACGAGGCAGACGATGCCGAAGACGGCGTGAGGGACGCTCAGCTTGCGCGAGAGGCGGAACGCGCTCCCGACCGCGCCCAGCGTGAAGAACCACACGAGCCCGTCCTTGTACATGTCGGACGTGTAGAGCATGAAGCTCGGCGCGAAGAGGATGACCGTCGCGATCCGCTCGGCGACGCGCGGCTCGGCGCCGAGCTCCTTCGCGAGCGCGTAGAAGTTGAGGAGCGTCAGGCACGCGGTGAGCGCGGTGAGCGCGGTGCACGCGATGACCGTCGGCCCGCCGTTCAGGTAGATGATGAGGCCGAAGAGGTTCGGCGGGAGCGACGTGCGCCCGAGGTCGGGCAGCTCCTCCATCGTCACGTAGTGGATGCCGTAGCGCTCCCACGAGTGCGCGATGATGCGCGCGTACTCCTCGTAGAGGTTTCCGTCGCCGCCGGCCTGGTGCGAGAAGAGCTCGACGTTGCGCGCCCCCGCGAGGGCGAGCATCCGGAGCACGAACCCCACGACGAGGACCTTCCCGAACCGGG
>JAEUKG010000579.1 GCA_016794325.1 Myxococcales bacterium
CCACGAGGGCGCGGCGATCCTCACCATTCTCATGACCCACATCGCGGTCCACGGGCCGAAGCTCCGCGCCGAGGTCGCGAGGTCGGCGCGCGCCGCCGGGGCCGGCCTCGTCGTGTGCGGGCACAGCCACGTGCCGTTCGCCGGCCGCGACCGCGACCTCACCGTGTTCAACCCCGGCTCGATCGGGCCCCGTCGCTTCGATCTGCCGATCGTCTTCGGCGTCATCGACGTGACCACCACCGGCGTCGACGTCCGCCACGTCGACTGCGAGACCGGCGAGCCCTGGCGCGCGCCGCGGCGAGCGTGGCGAGCGTGACGCGACCCCCGCTCCAGGTGCGCGCGCGGACCGAGCTGACGTTCTCGGCCGGGGCCGATCCGTCGGTCGACCGGCCGGGGCACGTCCGCAGCGGCTCGGCGCTCGTTTGGCGCGGACGGGACCTCGTCGTCGTCTCCGACGACGCCTCGTTCTTCGCGATCGTGAGCCTGGGCGAGCACCTGCGCGTGGACGCGGTCTCCCCCGTCCTCGTCCCCCACGCGCCCGGCGGCGCGCGCCAGTTCGACGACCGCCGCGGGAACAAGGCCGACAAGCTCGACCTCGAAGCGGCGGCGCTCCACGGCGGCTCGCTGCTCGCGTTCGGATCCGGCTCGACGCCCGCGCGTCGGAGCGTCGTCGCCTGGGACGGAGCCGCGGCGCCCCGGGTCGTCGAGCTCTCCGCCTTCTACGACGAGCTCACGCGCGCGCTCGCGGCCGGCGGAACCCTCAACGTCGAGGGCGCGGTCGTCGTCGGCGATCGCCTCTTCTTCGCCCATCGAGGCAACGGCGACGCGTCCGGCACGAGCCGCGTCGGCTCGACCTCCGCCGACGAGCTCTTCCGCCACGCGGACGGCCGCGGCCCGTGCCCGCGCGTCGGCGACGTGATCGAGATCGGCCTCGGGCGCGTGGGCGGCACCCCGCTCACCGTCACCGACCTCTTCGACGACGACGGCGTGCTCTCGTTCGTCGCCAGCGCCGAGGCCTCCCCCGACGCGGTCCGCGACGGGCCCGTCGCCGGGAGCGTCGTAGGGACGCTCGGCTCCCCGGCGGGGGCGCGGCTCGTGGTCGACGCCGACGGACGCCCGTTCACCGGCAAGATCGAGGGCGCAGCGCGCGCGCGCGGCGCGCTCTTCGCGATCACCGACCGCGACGACCCCGACGCCCCCGCCGAGCTCCTCCTCCTCGAGGCCCCATGAAAGACGCTCCGCTCGCGAGCCGCTGGCTGTACGCCCTCAAGCCGAAGAGCTGGCCCAAGCTCTTCGCCCCCGCGCTCCTCGGGCAGGCGATCGGCTTCGCCGACTCGGGCAAGCTGTCGTGGCTCGCGGCCCTCGTGGGCGCCCTCTTCACCGCCCTCGACGCCTCGCTCATCGTCCTGCTCAACGACTGGGGCGATCGGGAGGTGGACGCCATCAAGCGGCGACGCTTCCCCCACGCGTGCTCTCCGAAGACCATCCCCGACGGCATCCTCTCGGCCGAAACCGTGCTCTTCGGGGGCCTCTTCGCGGCGACGGTGCTCGTCGTCCTCGCCTTCCGCGCGGGGCCCGCGATCGGCCGGCCCGCCCTCGGCCCGATGAGCCTCGTCGCGGTCGCGCTCTTCGTCGCGTACACGTTCCCCCCCGCGCGCCTGAACTACCGGGGCGGCGGGGAGCTGGTCGAGGCCGTCGGCGTCGGCCTCGTGCTGCCCGGCATCCACGCCTACCTCCAGTCGGGCGAGCTCGCGTCGCCGCGGATGATCGCGCTCGCGCCGTCGCTCCTGTCGCTCGCGTTGGCCTCGGCGCTCGCCAGCGGCCTGTCGGACGAAGAGAGCGACCGGGAGGGTGGCAAGCGCACGTTCACCACCGCGCTCGGAAACCGCGCGGTCCGCCTCGGGGTGCTCCTCGCCGTCGCCGCGGGAATTCTCCTGCTCGGGGCGTCGGTGCTGATCACCCGCGGGGGGCTCGCCGCGCCGGCGGCCCTCGGCGCGCTCGTCCTGGCCGCCGCCGGCCGCCCGCTCATCGGCGCGTGCGAGGGCGCGGTGACGGGGGCCTTCGCCGAGCAGAACCGCTTCAAGGCCGCGCTGCACGCCGGCTCGTGGGGGGCGATGGCGGCGATGACGGCGGCGCTCGTCGTCCAGCGCGCGCTCGGCCTGGGATAGGCCGGCGCGGCGATCGTCGCGTGGGGGCTCCTCCCGGCGGCGCGGGCGTCTTATAGTGCCCTCCGATGACGCGCTCGCCCGAGGCCTCGCTCGCCCCCGGCCGCACGCACGCCCGCTCGGTCGCCGACCTCGCGCGCGACCTCGACGAGGGGGGCGCTCGACCGCCCGTCGGCCCTCACCTCGAGCGCATCGCCGACGCCTTCACGCGCGACTTCCCCGAGAACGTGTTCCTCGATCTCGATCTCCTCGGCGCGACCCTCGCGCGCATGGAGGATGCCGAGCGGGCCGAGGTCGCGCTCTCCATCGTGCGCGTCTCGGCCGAGTTCGGCGGCGCGCCGATCCAGTTCCGCTACGCCCACGACTTCCTCTACGGCTTCGACTGGTGCCGGTGGGTCGCGCGCGATCCCGGCACCCGCGCGGCGGTCGGCCCGTTCGATCTCCCGTTCCTCCGCTACCTCTCCGACCGCGCGCGGGAGCTCTGCGCCCTGATCGCCGAAGACGACGCCAAATCCGGCCACGTCCCCCGCGGCACCTACCGCAACCCGTTCGCGTTCTCGAGGTCGCCGGAGGACGAGGCGCGGCTCCACCGCGCCCTCGCCGAGCGCGACCTCGTCCCCGTCGAGGCGTGGTCCACCGCCGGGCGGGCCCGCTGGGAGCGCCCCTACGCCGAGCTGCGGGAGGAGGTGGCGCGCGAGCTCGGGCTCTCGCGCCACGTCGTGCCGAGGTGATCGTCCGCGGGCTCAGCCACGCCTACGGCGCGCACCCGACCCTC
>JAEUKG010000622.1 GCA_016794325.1 Myxococcales bacterium
GCACCGCGTGCAGAACATCGTCGCCGCGCTCGCGCTCATCGTGATCGTCGCCC
The DNA here is from genome assembly GCA_016794325.1 of Myxococcales bacterium. GTDB lineage: Bacteria > Myxococcota_A > Polyangia > Polyangiales > Polyangiaceae > SXNL01. The sequence continues at coordinate 54 of JAEUKG010000622.1, forward strand.
TCGTGATCTTCGGCAAGAAGCGGAGCCACGACGACGACGCCGCGCCCGACCCGAGCGCGAGCGCCTCCGCGAGCGCGCCGCCGACCGCGCACTCGGCGAAGCCGAACGGGCACGCACCGCACCGGCCGCGCCACCCCGACGGCGGCGCGGCCCACCCGCCCGCGCCCGTCAGCGCGGCGCCGACGCCGAGCGCGTCGCCGACGCCGAGCGCGGCCGAGCCCGCCGCCTCGGCCGCGCCCTGACGCGGCCCGTCACGGCCCGCGGCGCTGCCACTCCTCGAGCTGCTGCGCGATCTCCTCCGTGGTCGCGGCGCCGGCCTTGCCCTTCATCTCGTGCTCGGCGGCGGGGTGGCCGTCGGCCTTCGGCAGGGCGAAATAGGGCACGTAGCGGAACTTGTATCCCGCTGCGCCCAGTCGCTCGGTGTCGCGATCGGCGTCGAAGACGAGGAGCGTGAGCTTGCCGGCCCGCTCGTCGAAGTAGCCGGCGTGGCTCTTCGCGTGGAACTCTTTGCACGGCGGGCACCACGACGCCCCCACGTACACGACGAGCACCCGGCCGTCGGCCTTGGCCTTGAGGCGCTCGCTGCGGATGGTGGACAGGACGTCGGAGTCGGCGGCGGCGTCGACGAACCGCATGCCGGCGCGCGGCGGCGGCTCGGGCTTCGCGCTGCCGGTCGCGCTCCCGGCCGCGGTCGTCGCCGTGGCGGCGGCCGTCGTGTCGGACGTCGGCGGCGGTGTGGCCGTCCCCACGACCGACGGCGCAGACCCGGCGGCGGGGGTCGTGCCCGGCGCTCCGGGCTTCTCGCACGCGAAGGCGGCGAGCGCGGCGACGACGGCCGCGCCCGACCAGCCGAGGGTCGCGCCCGCGCCGCGGCTCAAGAGCGCGGCCGCCCCTGCGCGATCCACGACTCGACGAGCTGGATGTCCTCGAGCGACAGCGGCGCGTACCCGAGCGGCATCCCGCGGACCTCGCCGGTGGGCGCGCCGCCCTCCTCGGCGTGGCGCGCCACGAGGGCGCGCACCATCCGCGGCACGCCCGCCGCGTCCTTCGCGAAGACGCTCTCGCGCTCGCCCTTGTCGTTCAAGAAGCCGGCGGCGATGCCGGCGTAGTCGGAGAGGTTCAGGCCGCGCGGCTTGAACCCGAGGCCGCCCGAGTTGCCCGGCCCGCCGTCGCCGATCGCGTAGTCGGGCTCCGAGTGGCAGTGCCAACACGTCCGGTGGAAGACCTTCTTGTCGACCTCCTCGAACGTGACCTTGCGGGTGAGCACAGGCAGGCGCTGCGGCGGCGGCGTCACGCGGGGCGCCTCGATCTGTGCATTGTACAAGTATGCGACGACGTCCTTCACCTCGGCGTCCGAGAGCGGGATCTTCGGCATCGAGCTGTCGGCCTTGACGGCCTTGGGATCGGTGAGCCACGCGACCACGCGCGACGGCGCCATCTTGTCGCGCACGAAGCGGAGATCGGGCGCGACCCGCATCGCCCGCCCGTACTCCTTGGGCTCGAGGGGGACGGCGACGGGCGACGCCGCGAGCGGGCTCACCCCCGTCATCTTGTGGCAGGTTCCGCAGCCCTTGGTGTCGAGGAGCTGGCGGCCCTTGGCCACGTCGCCGGTGGGCTTGGGCTCGTCCTTGTCGTCGGCGCCGAGGTAGGCGGCGATGTCCTTGGCCTGCTCCGGCGTGAGGTCGAGCCGCGGCATCGCCTGCACGAGCGCCGGCCGCTGGTCGACGGGCAAGAGGAGGTACGACTCGATCCACTTCTTGCCGAGGCGCTTCGACGAAGCCTCGAGGCTGGGCGCGTCCTGGATGTCCTTCACCCGCGGCTGCCACTTCACCCGCGACTCGGCCGACCCGAACTTCGCGTCCATGATGTCGGTGTGGCAGTGCACGCAGTGCTTGCCCTGCGGCGCGGCCTCGAACCCGGTGCCGTCGTGGCAGCGGTTGCACTGCTGCTTCTCCACGAGCGCCTTGCCCTTGGCCGCGTCGCCGCCGTGAGCGGCGGTGAGGCTCGAGGCGCTCGAGGACGTGGCCGCGCTCGGCGACGGGTCGGGCTTGGGCTTCTTGTCGTTGTTCGGGCAACCCGCGAGGGCGAGGAGCGCCGCCACGGAGACGGCGACGGGCAAGACCCAAGAGCGCATCGACAGCATCCTACTCCAGAACCTGGGGGGGTGAGCGCGCGGGGAACGGCGGACGAACGAAAGGGCGCGGGTGCCTCTTCCTGGCTCCCGCGCCCTTGGGGACTGGACGCGTTCGACGTGCCCTCGGGCGGTTCGACGTGGTGGTCGGTCCGCCGCTCAGAGCATCGCGACCTTGGCCGCCACCGCGACGCTGCCCGGCTTCTCGGCCGGCTTCGCCGCCGGCGACACCTTGCACACCGCCGGGCTCTTGGTCATCTCTTCGCAGCGCTTCACCGCCGCGGCCATGCCCTGCTCGTCGCCCTTGGAGGCGCGGAGCTGCGCGAGGGCGGCGTAGGCGTGGGGGCTGCCCATGAGGTCCTTGTCGGCGAGGCGCGAGAGGAGCTTGTAGGCCTCGCCCTGGGTGCGCGTGATCTTGGCGAGGGCCTCGCCGAGGTCCGCCTGGACCGCCGGGTCGTTCGGGCGCTTCTGGTCGATCTCGCGCAGGGTCTGGGCCGCCCACTCGAGGTTCGCGGCCGGGGTCCACTGGCCGTTCGCCGCGACCTTGCCGTCGGAGCGCACGATCGACATCGCGAGGACGCGGAGGCCGCGCGTCTGGAGGGGGTCGGTGCCCGCCGTGGCGTTGCGGATGGCGGGGAAGGTGCGGGTCACGGCGTTCGCGGCCGCGAGGTAGTTGCCCGAGTCGAGCGACTTCTCACCCGTCGCGATCTCCTGGACCGGGGTGGGGCGCTCGGGGATGGGCTCGAGGCGCACGCTCATCCCGCACGCGCTCGCGTCGCCGGCGACGAGGCCGATGGGAGCAAACGCAGCGAGGAACAGGAACGACGCGACGAGCTTCTTCATGGTGGTGACCCTCTCTTGATCCTTCTTCGAACGGCGGGCGCTTTGTGTGACGCGATGGGTGGGTTTGGCTTCGGACAAGGACGGCAAGGGAAGGTTCCGCAGATTCTTTCGTGGTCTTCGGCGTCCTTCGGGGGCTTGAACGCCCGAACCGACGCTTGTGTTGGACGGGGATCGGCGCATTTCGATCCGAGCGGCGTCGTTTTTGTGGGACAAGGTGCGAGGGCCGGCGGCCCTCGGCTCTGACGCCCTGCGGCAAAGGTCAACAGAAACGAGGGGTTGCGCTGGGGGACCGGGCCCGGGATAATCGCGCCTCCTACGTCTCCCGACCCCGCCCCATGCAAGAACGAACCAACGACGGGCCCCCGCTCACCCAACCCAGCGGCCAGATCGATCACCTCGCGGCCCTCTACCGGCAGATGTTCCTCATCCGCCGGGTGGAGGAGGAGTCCGCCCGCGCCTACGCGCTCGGCAAGATCGGCGGCTTCCTCCACCTCTACATCGGCCAAGAGGCGGTGGGGGTGGGCGCCGTGGCCGCCCTCCGTCCTGACGACTACGTCATCACCACCTACCGCGACCACGGCATGGCCCTCGCGAAGGGGATGAGCGCGCGCGCGCTGATGGCGGAGCTTTACGGGAAGGCCACCGGCTGCAGCAAGGGCCTCGGCGGCTCGATGCACCTCTTCGACGTCGAGCACAACATGCTGGGCGGGTACGGGATCGTGGGCGGCCACATCCCGCTCGCGGCCGGCGTCGCGTTCGCGAGCAAGTACCGGAGCGACGGCCGGGTGACCCTCTGCTTCTTCGGCGAGGGCGCGGTCTCGATCGGCGGCTTCCACGAGGGGCTCTCGCTGGCCGCGCTGTGGAAGCTCCCCATCGTCTTCGTGTGCGAGAACAACGAGTACGCGATGGGGACGCCGCTCTCGCGCACGATGTCGGTGGAGGACGTGAGCATGAAGGCGCTCGGCTACGGCATCGACCGCGACCGCTTCTTCGTCGACGACGTGCTCGAGGTCGAGAAGCGCATGGCGGAGGCGGTGAGCCGCGCGCGCGAGCTGTCGTTGCCGACCCTGGTCGAGGTGCGGACCTACCGCTTCCGCGGCCACTCGATGAGCGATCCGGCGAAGTACCGCACGCCGGCGGAGCTCGAGGATCACAAGAAGCGCGATCCGCTCACCCGGGCGCGCGCACTGCTCGAGCAGAACGGCTACGGGGCCGAGCGGCTCGCGAAGCTCGAGGCCGAGGTCGAGGCCGAGGTCCAGGACGCGGTGAAGTTCGCCGAAGAGAGCCCCGAGCCCGATCCCTCGCTGCTCGCCAAGACCACCTACGACGGACCGTTCGCCGCCTGACGGCACCGAGGCACACGATGGCAACCAGGGTCCTTCGATTCCGTGAGGCGCTCCGCGAGGCGATGGTCGAGGAGATGGAGCGCGACTCGCGCGTCTTCTTGATGGGCGAGGAGGTCGGCCACTACCAAGGCGCGTACAAAGTCAGCGAGGGCATGCTCGAGCGCTTCGGCGACAAGCGGGTCATCGACACGCCCATCGCCGAGTCGGGCTTCGCCGGCATCGGCGTGGGGGCGGCGATGGTGGGCTTGCGCCCCATCATCGAGTTCATGACCTGGAACTTCTCGGCGGTGGCGTTCGACCAGATCCTGAACAACGCCGCCAAGGTCCGCCAGATGTCGGGCGGCCAGCTCACCTGCCCCATCGTGTTCCGCGGGCCAAACGCGAGCGCGCGCCAGGTGGGCAGCCAGCACAGCCACGCGATGGAGCACTTCTACGCCACCGTGCCCGGCGTGAAGGTCGTGGCCCCCGCGTTCCCCAAGGACGCCAAGGGCCTCATGAAGGCCGCCATCCGCGACGACAACCCCGTCCTCTACATGGAGTCGGAGACGCTCTATTCGGTCAAGGGGGACGTCCCCGACGACCTCGACGTGATCCCGCTCGGCGAGGCCCAGATCGTGAGGCCGGGCGTCGACGTGACCCTCGTGAGCTACTCGCGCATGACGCACGTGTGCGTCGAGGCCGCGGCCGCGCTCGAGAAGGAGGGGATCTCGTGCGAGGTGCTCGATCTCCGCTCGCTCCGCCCGCTCGACGAGGGCGCCCTCGTCGCGAGCGTGAAGAAGACGCACCGCTGCGTGGTGGTGCACGAGGGGTGGCCCTACGGCGGCGTCGGCGCCGAGGTCGCCGACCGGGTGCAGCGCCTCGCGTTCGACTGGCTCGACGCGCCGATCCTCCGGGTGTCGTCGCTCGACGTGCCGATGCCGTACAACCGCACGCTCGAGGACCTGTGCATGCCCCAAGCGAGCCGCGTGATCGCCACCGTGAAGAAGACGGTGAGCCGAGGGAGGGCCTGAGCGATGGCGAAGATCCTCGAGATGCCGAAGCTGTCGCCCACCATGGAAGAGGGCGTGCTCGCGACGTGGCACAAGAAGGAGGGCGATCCGATCGTCGTCGACGATCTGCTCGCCGAGGTCGAGACCGACAAGGCGACGATGGAGTTTCGCGCGTTCGACAAGGGCACGCTGCTCAAGCTGCTCGTCGCGCCGGGCGCCCAGGTGAAGCTCGGCCAGCCGGTCGCGATCGTGGGCGACGCGGGCGAGGACATCGCCGCGCTGCTCGCCCGAGCGGCGGCGTCGCTGCCGAAGGCGGCGGCCCCGGCGGCCCCCGAGCCCGCGGCGCCGGCCGCGCCGCCGGCGCCGCCGGTGTCGAGCGGGGTGCCCCCCACCCTCGCCCCGCCGCCGGAGGTGCTGCGGATGCGGCCGACGCGGCCGGCCTACGACGTCCTCGAGCGGACCCAACACGACGGCGACCCCGACGACGCGGCGCCGGTGCTCTCGGGCGACGGCCGCGTGCTCGCGTCGCCGTTCGTGCGCAAGGCGGCGCGCGACCGCGGCATCGACCTGTCGGGCAAGACGGGTACGGGCAAGAACGGGCGCATCCTGCCGGGCGATCTCGACCAGATGAGCGCGGGGAGCGCCGCCGGCGCCGCCCTCGCGCGGAGCGCGGCCGCGCCCGCCCTCGCCGCGCCCGCCCTCGCCGCGCCCGAGGTGCGACCGCTGTCGCCGATGCGGCGGACGATCGCGAGGCGCCTCACCGAGTCGAAGCAGAACGTCCCCCACTTCTACCTCACGATCGACGTCGACGCGGGCCCGCTCGCGCGCCTCCGCGCACAGCTCAACGAGGGCGAGGGCGACAAGGCGACCAAGATCAGCGTGAACGACCTCATCGTGAAGGCCGCCGCGACCGCCCTCGCGCGGGTGCCCGAGTGCAACGCGCAGTTTTCGGACGCGGGCATCCTCGTCCACAAGCGGGTCGACGTGTCGGTCGCGGTCGCCGTGCCCGACGGGCTCGTCACGCCGGTGGTGCGCGACGCCGACAAGAAGAGCCTCGGCGCCATCGCCCGCGAGATCCGCGACCTCGCGACGCGGGCGCGCGCCAAGAAGCTCAAGCCGGAGGAGATGACGGACGGCACGTTCTCGATCTCGAACCTGGGGATGTTCGGGATCGACACCTTCGCCGCGGTGATCAACCCGCCCGAGGGCGCGATCCTGGCGGTCGGCCAGGTGCGCGACGAGCCGGTGGTCGAGGGCGGTGCGGTGGTGGCGGGCAAGCGCCTCGGGATGACGCTCTCGTGCGACCACCGGGTGGTCGACGGCGCGGTCGGGGCGGCGTTCCTCGCCGAGCTTCGCTCGCTCCTCGAGCACCCGATGCGTATCCTCTCGGGATGACCCCGCTCCTCCTCGCCCTGGTGCTCGCGCCAGAGGCCAGCTTCACCGACGGCTGGGCGCCGCGGAGCCTCGAGGGTCGCCCGCGGCCCGCCGAGCACGCCGTCACGCCGTTCGCGCGGTTCGCCCGCGGCCTCGGGCGGGGCGCGGAGCGCGCCGACGCCGCGGCCGGGATCGCGGTGCTCCGGCCGCCCCTCGCCGCCCGCGTGCGCGTCCCCGGCGGGTCGTTCGTGATGGGCTCGACCCCGATCGCGATGGCGCGGGCGATGGGGCTCTGCCGCCGCGAGATGCTCAAGAACCGCTGCGACGAGCCCCAGGTGAGCGCGCTCTTCCGGGCCGAGGGCCACGCCCACGACGTCGCGCTCGCCGCGTACGATCTCGATCGGACCGAGGTGACCACCGCGGCCTACGGTCGGTGCGTCAGCGCCGGCGCCTGCCCGCCTCCCGGGTATTCGCCGGGCGACGCGCGCTTCGACGCGCCGAACCTGCCGGTGGTGATGGTGCGCTGGGACGACGCCCGGACGTATTGCGGTTGGGTGGGCGGGCGCCTCCCCACCGAGGCCGAGTGGGAGTTCGCGGCCCGGGGCCCGCGGGGGCGGGAGTTCCCCTGGGGGAACGTGTACAATGCACACATCTCGAACCACGGCGCGCTCGCGCACGATCCCACCGACGCGACGGACGGCTACACCCACCTCGCGCCGGTGGGCTCGTTCCCCGACGGGGCGACGCCGACCGGCCTCCTCGACATGGCCGGCAACGCGGCCGAGTGGGTGGCGGACTTCTTCGACCTCGACGAGACGGGCTACGGGTACCCGGCGGCGTCGGCGGTGAACCCCAAGGGCCCGACCAGCGGCGCGCTGCACGTGACGCGCGGGGGCTCCTACCACGACGGCGCGGCGTGGGTCCGGGCGAGCGCGCGCGGGGTCTCGACGGCGCCGCGGTCGCCGACCGTCGGCTTCCGCTGCGCGTACGACGTGAGAGCGGCGCCCTGAATCGCGCGGCGGAGGCGATGCCGCTACCGGGCGAGCGCGGCGGTGGTTACACTCCGACCGTGCGCATCGCCCACGTCTCGGACCTCCACCTGCTCGCCCACGACGACATCCCCCTGTCGCGCTTCTTGAACAAGCGCTTCACCGGTCTGATGAACCTGAAGCTGAAGCGGAGCCACAAACACCGCCCGGCCCACCTCGCGGCGGTGCTGCGCCGGGTCCGCGCGTTCGCCCCCGATCACGTCGTGATCACCGGCGACCTCACGAACCTCGCGCTCGAGCCCGAGTTCGAGGCCGTGCGCGCCCTCATCGAGACCGAGCTCGCGATGTCGCCCAAAGACGTGAGCGTCGTCCCCGGCAACCACGACCTCTACACCCGCGGCGCCCTGCGCACGCAGCGCTTCACCGACTACTTCCGCGAGTACATCCAGAGCGATCTCGCGCCCGGGTCGATCGCGCTCGGCCCGTTCCCCTACGTGAAGCTCCGGGGCGCGGTCGCGTTCATCGGGCTCTCGAGCGCGGTGCCGAGGCTCCCGCTCATCGCCTCAGGCGAGCTCGGCGCCGGCCAGCGCGAGGCGCTCGTCCGCATCCTCGAGCATCCCGAGGTGCGCTCGCGCACGCCCGTCATCCTGATGCACCACCCGCCACACAACCCCGCGTCGCAGAGCAAGGCGTTCGCGGAGGGGCTGCACGACTCGCGCCTCCTCCTCGGTCACCTCGTCGGGCTGCGGCGGGGCCTCGTCCTCCACGGGCACCTCCACCGGCGCCTCGCCCAGCGCATCGCCGACGACGTCACCAGCGTCGGCGCCACGAGCGCCTCGCTCCACCACGACGACGCCGACCGCATGGCCGGCTTCAACGCCTACGAGATCGACGACGCGACGGGCGAGATCGGCGCGATGACCGCCCACGTCTACGCGCCCGACGCCCCGCAGTTCTCCGAGCGGGCCATCCCCGCCGGCACCTGGCACTGAGGCGGGCACAAAAAGTCGAAGGCGCCCGAGCCTTGCTCGGACGCCCTCGGCGTGCCGCCGCCCGGCTCGGTCCACGAGGGAGAGCGGGCGGCTGGCTCAGGCGTCAGTTCAGCTGGCAGCCTGCTGGCGGATCACGTTGATCGCCTGGAGGCCCTTCGGGCCCTCCTTGATCTCGAACTCGACGAGCTCGTCCTCGAACAGACGGCGGCGACCTTCGCCGCTGATCTGCGAGTAGTGCACGAACACGTCAGGGCCGTTGTCCTGCTTGATGAACCCCCAGCCCTTCTCGTCGTTGAACCACTTCACCCTGCCGACTGCCATAGCAACGCCTCCACTTCCACGAAAACAACTGCCACTGCGATTGCGGGAGCTACCGTATTCGGTCGCGAAACCGGAGGTCAAGCACGGATTCGGTGAAGCGCGGGTCATGCCGCGCACGATCGCGCCGCGCGGCCGTTTTGTAGCGCTGCGCGCGCGCGCGGCGCGCGTTCGTCGTCGCGTCGAGAGGGGCTCGAGCGATCCTCCTTGACAAGTTGCATTCTGCAAGGACGCAGCTCCGGAGGAGCGCGCGCCCTTCAGAACACCTTCTGCCCGCGCTCGAGCGCGTCGAGCTCCTCGAGGTTGGCCTTCACGCGGGGGTCGGTGGGATCGAGCTGCTCGGCCTTCTTGAGCGCTTGGCGCGCCTCGGCGCGCGTCTTCGGATCCTTCGAGAGCGCCGTCGCGAGGTTGATCCACGCGCTCGCGAGCGAGGCGTCGAGGCGGATCGCCTCGCGGTACTCCCGGATCGCGTCCTCGCGCTTGCCCGACAGCTGGAGCGCGTAGCCGAGGTTCGAGCGGAAGGTGGCGCGCTTGGGGTCGAGCGCGACGGCGCGCTCGAGCTCGGGGATGGCGCGCCGGAAGTCGTTCTGGGCGAGGAGGGCGGTGCCGAGATCGGAGCGCGCGCGCGCGTCCTCGGGGGTGAGGCGCACGCAGACCTCGTATTCGGCGATCGCCTCCGCGACCTTGCCGCGCATGAAGAGCACGGTGCCGAGGTTGCCTCGGCGGGGCGCGCTGCCGGGGTCGAGCTCGGCGGCGCGCTTGAGCGCCTCGAGCGCCTCCTCCCCTTGCCCCGACGCGAGGCTCGCGACGCCGAGCGCCGAGTGGACCTCGGCGACCTGGGGAAGCGCGGCCGCGGCCTTGCGCAAGAAGCCGAGGGCGGCGGGCGCGTCGCCGACGAGGAGGAGGGCCCGACCGAGCTCCGCTTGCGCCGGCCCGTAG
>JAEUKG010000077.1 GCA_016794325.1 Myxococcales bacterium
TCCACCGCCCCCGACCCCATGGACGACGCGAGGAACGTCTGCGCGCCGGCGTCGGCCGAGTGCGCGGCGGCGTTCGCGGGGGTGACCTTGAGCGAGCTCGGGGTCGACGTCGGCGCGAAGTCCTGCGTGAGGAGGGAGGCGGGGGCCGCGCCCGGCGCCCGCGGCAGCCCGGCGGCCGCGGCGATGGCCTCGACCGCCGCCCAGAGCGACTGCGGGCGCGCCTCCCGCTCCTTCGCGAGCATGGCGAGGACGGGGCCGTCCACGGCCGGCGAGAGCCCGGCGACGAGCGTGCTCGGCGGAGTCGGCGCAGCGTTCATGTGCTGCATCAGGATCTCCATCGTGGTCTCGCCGGTGAACGGGACCTTGCCGGTGAGCGCCTCGTAGACGACGACGCCGAACGCGTAGATGTCGGTGCGGTGATCGACGTCGCGGCCGTAGCACTGCTCGGGCGACATGTAATACGGCGTCCCCATGGGGGTGCCGGTCTTGGTCTTGTGACCGCCCGACGGATCCGAGAGCAGCTTGGCGATGCCGAAGTCGAGGAGCTTGGGCTGGAAGCCGCCCTCGTCGTGCATCAAGAACACGTTCTCGGGCTTGAGGTCGCGGTGGGCGATCCCCTTCGCGTGGGCGGCGTCGAGCGCGCGCGCGATGCCTCGGAGGATGGGGAGCGCCTCCTCCACCGCGAGCCGCGACCGCTGCGAGATGAGGCGGTCGAACGTGACCCCGTCGAGGAGCTCCATCACGTAGTACTGCCGGCCGTCGCCGAGGGCGCCGAACGAGAAGATGTCGATGATGTTCTTGTGACGGATCTGGTTCACCGCCCGCGCCTCGGCGATGAAGCGCGACACCATCTGCGGGTTCGACGAGAACTGCCGACCGAGCACCTTCACCGCCGCGCTCTTGCCGATCAGCGGGTGGGTCGCGCGATAGACGGCCCCGAAGCCGCCCTCCCCGAGCTTGCCCTCGATCTGGTACTCGCCCACCATCTCGCCGGGCTGGAGCTCACGGTCGACGGCGCCGAACGCGGCGTCGTCGAGGAGCCGCTCCCCGTCGCTCGCGCAGGTCGGGGTGCCGTCCGGGTAGTGGGTGCGACAAGCAGGACAAGTTGCCATGCGAAGCCCGTCTCCGAAGCAAGTATCGCACCCTCGCGGCGGCGCGCGAAAGAACCAGCGTCGGCGAGGTGGCGTGAATCGCGGGCTACGGGCGGATCGTCCACGGTCTCCGCCCCGACGCGCCGCCCGATGCACCGCCGCGGCTGCCGCGGGTCCACGGACCCGGTGATTTCATCGTCGCCGGCGCGTCTGGCCAGCGAATTCGCGCGCCGTGAGCCGCTCCGCGCCGCCGAGCCGCGCGGCGGACGCCGCCCATCCCACGGGGTGGACGTTGTCGCACCTTTGCGCCGAACCTCCCCCCCGGGGGTGGACAGAGCCGGGTCCAGGATCAGGTGAGGAAGTCTTTGTCGCGGAGCTTCTTCGGAATGTACTCCTCCGTGATGAAGGAGATGCTCTTCGTGAGGAGGGCGTCGACCTCCATCTTGAAGCCGTTCTTCAGGAGATCGTTGATCTCCTTCTGCCACTTCTTGTCGGCGAACCAGGGGTACGCCTTCATCTGTTCCGCGCGCGCGATGTCCTCTTTGTTCAGTTTGATCTGCACCGCGGAGGTCAGGTTGAACTTCTTGTAGTCCGACGCGCTCATCCCGAGGAAGCGCACCTGGGGGACGGCCATGCGCATCGACTCGTAGGCGAGGTTGATGCTCCCCTGCTTGAGGACGGAGTAGATGTAGAGCCCCCACGGATCGTTGTCGACGAGCACGTAGATGGGGAGCTTGAGCTCGGTGTGCATGCGCTGCACGAGTCGGCGAGCTCCGCGGGCCGCCTGCCCCTCCGTCGTCATCAGGATGCAGGAGTGCTTCTCCCAGAACTTGTCCTCGTTCAGCCGGTGGAAGACGGCTTGCTTCTCGACGAGGAGGATGAAGTCGGCCTTGGTGGAGACGAACTTCAGGTCCTTCTCCTCGCAGATGCTGGGGATGCCCCAGCCGCCGCGGCCCATCCGCGACAGATCGATCTGATCGCCGGCGTCGTTGACGACGAGCTTGCCGACGACGAGGCCGCGGCGGTTGGCGAAGAGGTGGAGCTCCTCGCGGAGGGCGTCGATCGCGACCTCGAGGTCCTCGATGATCGGATCGCTCTCGCTCTGGTCCTCGAAGGTGTTCTCGCTCGTGCCTTTGAGCGAGTGCTTCGACATGTAGAACATCTGACGGATGCTGACCGTCTTGTCCTCCTCGATGAGCGTCTTGGCCTTGCTCGCGATGAGGAACGTCTGCATGAACTTCCGCGCCATCGCGGTGTTGAAGAACTCGCGCGACTGCGCCCGGTCGCCGAGCTCGATGATGCGCTTCTTCTCGTTGAACGAGACGTTCGACAGGGCGCGGGTGCGGATCTCGAGGGCGGGGTTCGCCTTCTTCTCGACGGTCTTCAGGGCCTCGAGGGTGAGGCGCTCGATCTTCTGGAGCGTCTTCTTGTCCTTCTCGGTCTGGGCGCCTCGCTTGGCGGGCTGGCTCGCGACGGGGACGGCGGCGGCGGTCTTCTTCTTGGCGGCCATGGTTCACACCTCGAGGGAGAGCTGCGCGCTCGGCGCGGAGCCCTTCTTGGACTTGGACTTCCCGGCCGGCGCAGGCGCGGCCTTGCCCTTGCGGGGCGCCGCGGCGGGGGCCGGCGGCGGCGGGGGCATCGAGTCGCCGGGCGGCGGCGGCATCGACGGCGGCGGCGGCGGGCCCTCCTCGGACGCCCCTCCCTCACCCTCGTTGGAGCCGCCGGCGGGCTTGAGGTTCACGAAGTTCGGGAGCGCCTCGTAGAAGGACTTCTCGATCTTGCCCTTCTCGCGGCCGAGGATGAAGCCCATCGCGTCGGCGAGCTCGGGGATGTAGCGCTGGAAGATGCTCATGCGCTTCTGCTCGCTCGCCGCCCGCTCCTTCGCGCGCACGTGCGCGGCGAGCTTGCGGCCGCACTCCTGGAGGCCGAGCTTGAGCTCCCGCAGGAGCTCGTCGTAGTGGGCGACCGCCTCCTTGGCCTCGCTCGTGAACGGCACCCAGACGCTCGCGAGGTGCACGACGACCGCGAGCGGCCCGACCGGGAGCGAGCCCTTCGGCTGCTGCATCTCGTAGGCCTTCCAGTTGGTGTCGTACACCGACTCGCTGATCGCGCACGCCTTGGGCTGGTACTGGAGCGGGACGCGGTTGGCGAAGCGCATGACGTCGGCGGGCTCGTCGACCGGCAGGTCGCCGCCGTAGGCGAGCCCGACCTCGATCACGAACGGGTTGCCGCGGTAGACCGACGGCGGGCGCGTCGTCGACACGTAGAAGTCGGCCTTGAAGCGCCGCTTCAGGCCCTCGATGAGCAGGGCCTCGCCGATCGGCACGACGCAGGAGGCGGGCGGCGCCATCACCTTCACCTGCGAGAGCGCCTTGTGGAGGCGGTCGACGTCGTCGCCGTGGACGTCCGCGGCCTTGGCCTTCGACGAGACCTTGGCGATCTTGCAGATCTCCTCGGCGATGGCCGGGCTGACGCGCGAGAAGTCGTCGGTGAGGACCTGCTTCACCGTCTTCTTCCCGGAGTCGTTCAGCATCGCGAGGAACATGCCCAGCTCGACGCCGTGCGGGTGAGGCTTGATCTCCTGCGCCTCGCGCGGGAGCTCGTCCGAGACGCGCGGGTACTCCACGCGCTCGCCCTTCGGCGGCTGGTAGGTGAGCCCGAGGTGCGGGTTCGCGACCACCGTCTGCTCGAGGTACGCCTCGACGCCGGTGCGCCCGCCGCGGTAAGCGGCGACGAGCTCGATCTCGACCCGCGTGCCGTGGTCCTTGTCCCACTCGACCGTCTCTTCCTTCACCACGTCGGGCTGGTTGCGCTTCGTGTCGATCCGGAGGTCGATGCGGAAGGCGGGCCTCCCCCGCCCCGTCTTCGAGGTGATGACGACCGGCTTGCCGGTGGTGAGCTGGCCGTAGAGGCCGGCGGCGCTGATGCCGATGCCCTGCTGGCCGCGCGATTGCTTGAGGCGGTGGAACTTCGAGCCGTAGAGCAGCTTCGCGAAGATCTTCGGCATCTGCGGCTTCACGATGCCGGGGCCGTTGTCCTCGATGACGACGCGGAAGCGCCCCTCGCTCACCTCCCGGATCTCGACGAGGATCTCCGGGAGGATGCCCGCCTCTTCGCAGGCGTCGAGCGAGTTGTCGACCGCCTCCTTCACCGTGGTGAGGAGCGCCTTGGCGGGGTTGTCGAAGCCGAGGAGGTGGCGGTTCTTGGTGAAGAACTCGCTCACGCTGATCTCGCGCTGGCGCGACGCCATCGTCTCGGCGGTCGCGCGGCGCTCCGGCTTGGGCTTGCCGGAGCTCGCCTCGACCTCGACCTCCGGCGGCGCGAGCGCCGCGTCGGCCGGGGCCTTCTCCGTCCGGGCGCGCGCGGCCTCGGGCTTCGCCGCCTTCGGCGGCGACTTCGGCTTGGCCCCCGAGCTATCCGTACCGGTATCCTTTGCGGGGGCCGCCTTCTTCGCCGGCGGCGGCGGCGCGGCCTGCTTCGCCGGCGGCGGCGGGGCCGCCTTCTTCGCCGGGGCCGGTGCGGCCTTCTTCGCCGGCGGCGGCGGCGCGGCCTTCTTCGCCGGCGGCGCGGCCTTCTTCGCCGGGGCCGGTGCGGGCTTCTTCGCGGGGGCGGCTTTTTTCGGCTTCTTGGACATCAGTTACGACGCTGTACGTGCCAGGTGAACAAGTGTCAAGTATGCTGCAGGGGTGAAAATCCTCCTGAAAGCGGCGCTCGACTGGGCGGCGATCCTCCACCGCGATCAGCACCGCAAGTACACCGACCGGCCGGACCGAGCGAAGGTGCCCTACGTGAGCCACGTCGCCGGCGTCGCCCTCCTCCTCGCCCGTCACGGGTTCGACGACGAGGTCTGCGCCGCGGGGGCGCTCCACGACGTCCTCGAGGACTGCGGGGTCACCCGCGCCGACGTCGAGGAGCGCTTCGGGGCCCGCGTCGCCTCGCTCGTGGTCCAGGTGAGCGAGGAGGACAAGTCGCTCCCGTGGGAGGCCCGGAAGGCCGCCTACCTCGACCGGTTCCCACACGAGCCCTGGGAGGCGCAGGCGATCACGCTCGCCGACAAGATCGACAACCTGCGATCGATCGCCGTCTGCGCCCGCGACTACGGCGATCCGTGGCCGCTCTTCAAGCGCGGAAAGGCGGCCCAGATCGAGCGCTTCGACGCGCTCCTCGCCAAGGCGCGGCAGCTCCCTCCGCACCCGCTCGTCGACGAGCTCGCCGACGCCCTCGACGCGGTGCGCCTGATCTGATCGGCGCCCGCCGCCCGGCTCATGGCGCTTCGTACGAGCCGAGGAGCTTCAAGAACTTCGTCTGCCGCTTCACGTCCTCGAGCGCGGCGACGACGTTGCGATCCGTCGCGTGCCCGACGACCTCGATGAAGAAGAGGTACTGCCACGCGTCGCCCTCCGAGGCCGCTGCCAGCCCGCCGCGCAGAGCGGGCGCAGGCCGCGACTGGATGCGCGTCAGGTTGATGCCGCGCTCGGCGAACTGCGACAGGATGCCGTGGAGCGCGCCCGGCGCGTCGGCGACGGCGAGGGCGAGCGCGGTGAGATCGTTGCCGGTGCGGCTCGACGGCCGCGTGCCGACGACGGCGTAGCGGACGCGATCGTCGCCCTCGTCGCGCACGTTCTTCAGCGCCACCTCGAGCCCGGTCTGGGTCGCGAGGTCGAGGTGCGCGATCGCCGCGGCGCCGTGGTCCTCGGCCGCGAACTGGCAGGCGAGCAGGGGGCTCTTCACGTCGAGGACCTTCGCCTTCGGGAGCTCGCGCGCGAGGGTGCGCTCGCAGAGCGCGTGGTCGGCGGCGGTCGCGTACACCTTCTCCACGTCGGCGACGTTGCCGGTGCGCCCGACGAGCTGGAGGTTCTGCGACAGCTCGAAGCACGCGACGATCTTGAGATCGCTCGCGGTGAGCTGGACGATCGTCGTCTGCACCGGGCCGTCGGCGCGCGTCTCGAACGGCACGACCGCGAACGCGGCGCGCTGCCGCGTCACCTCGTCGAGCGCGGCGGCCACCGTCTCGGCGGGCACGTAGTTGGCGGTGACGCCGAAGCGGGCGCGCGCCGCGACGTGGCCGGTCCCGCCCTCGCTGCCGGCGTACGCGACCGGCACCGGGAGCTCGAGCGCGAGGCAGGTCGCGAAGATCTCGCGAAAAATCCCGCGCACGGCGCCTTCGGGCATGTCGCCCGAGCCGTGGGCGACGATCGCGGCGATCTGGGCGCGCTCGCCCTGCGGCAGCACCGGCAAGACGTCCTTGCGCAGCTCGCCGACGCGGCGCGAGAGCTTGGCGCGCCGATCGAGCAGCGCGAGGAGCTGCCCGTCGACCTTCGCCATCTCCTGGCGAGCCTCGTCCACCTCGCGCTTTTTGTCGCTCATCGTCCTTCGAGTGTAGCACCGGTCGACAGCGGCACGGCAACGCGTCATCGTGACCCCATGACGGCCGAGGGCAGCTCGAGCGGCGACGGCGCGCGCGCGCGCATGCGGCGCAAATACGCGCGCATGCTGGAGCTCCGCGAGACGCGGAGCGAGGCCCCGCCGACGCGCGCGCTCCGCGAGCTCGCGCGCGAGTTCCCGGGGGCGCTGCGGGAGCTCGACGCGAGCCCCCTCGAGGCGCTCCGCGCGCGCGCCGCCGATCTCGCGCAAGGCGGCGCGGACGCGCCGTGGATCGCGGCGACCGATCGCTACCACGCGCTCATGCGCGGCGCGCTCGAGGCGAAGCGGTGCCTGTCGGCGATCGGCGGCGGGCTCGATCGCGCCGCGTTCGAGCGCGAGGCCGGCGGCGCGCCCGACGCGCTCGCGTGGGCCGGCGATCTCGCGGCGATCGCCGCGCCGCCCCGAGGCCGGCTCGTCCCCGTCGTCCTCGCGCGGGTCGCGCGCGAGCTCGGGATCTCCGAGGCTCGCGCGAGGGCGCTCGCCCTCGGCGGCTGACGCTACTTCGACGGAGTGGTGGTCGAGCTCGAGCTCGACGACGAGTCGCCGGATGACTTGGTCTCGGTCTTCGTCTCGGTCTTCGTCTCGGTCTTGGTCTCGCTGCTGCCGCCGCTGTCGCTCTTCGCTGCCCCAGGCTTCGACGACGAGTAGAGGTCGGCGTACCAGCCGCCGCCCTTGAGGATGAAGTTGCCGCCGCTGATCTGACGCTTGGCCGTCTTCTGGCTGCACTTGGGGCACGTGTCGAGCGGGGGCTCGGTGATCTTCTGGATCTCCTCCCAGTGGTTCCCGCAGGACGTGCACGCGTAGTCGTAAGTCGGCATGGATTCTCCGCTGGACTCCCCCCGGAGCGCGGCCCGAACCGGCCGCTCGTGAGGTGCGAGGTATGGCGACGGCGCTCGTCTGTCAAGCGCGAGCCGCCGGCGACTCGCCCGGGACGCCCATCATTTCGATGGCTTCGCTCGGCCTCCGCGCCCCGCCGACCTCGGGCGCGCCAAAAAGATCCTTGCACTGAAGGCCCGAGCAGCGTAACGAATGAACAGTGACCTTATGTGAAGTGACATTACCTCGTGTGTATTACCACGAGGGCCTACGGCCAAAACATGGCTCCTTTCGCGTGGCTTCGGCGGGCGGGGTGGCTGCGGTAAGGGCTCTTCACACGTTCTCCACAGGTTCTCTCCAGTTTCCTCGGGAGTGGTGATGCGGATCAAGCGACTCGAGATGTGCGGCTTCAAGTCCTTCGTCGACCGGACGGTGGTGAACTTCGAGCACTCCGTGATGGGCATCGTCGGGCCGAACGGCTGCGGCAAGTCCAACATCGTGGACTCGATCCGCTGGTGCATGGGCGAGCAGAGCGCCAAGCACCTGCGCGGACGGAGCATGGAGGACGTCATCTTCAACGGGTCGGAGAGCCGCCCCGCCGCGGACATGGCGGAGGTCACGCTCACCTTCGAGAACGACGACCCCACCGACGTCCCGCTCGAATACAAAGACTACGCCGAGATCGCCGTCACCCGGCGTCTCTACCGCACCGGCGACAGCGAGTACCTGATCAACAAGACGCCGGTGCGCCTCAAGGACGTCACCGACCTCTTCCTCGGCACCGGCGTCGGCACCAAGGCGTACTCGATCGTCGAGCAGGGCAAGATCGGCCTCATCGTGAGCGCGAAGCCGGAGGACCGGCGCATGCTCATCGAGGAGGCGGCCGGCATCACCAAGTTCAAGTCGCGCAAGCGCCAGGCCGAGAAGAAGATGGAGCTCACGCAGCAGAACCTCCTGCGCGTGGGCGACATCGTCGCCGAGATCGAGCGCAACCTCGGCTCCCTCAAGCGCCAGGCGGCGAAGGCCGAGCGCTACCTCTCGTACCGCAACGAGCTCGAGGACCTCCAGCTCTGGGACGCGTCGCACCGCTTCCTCGAGCTCACCGGGTGGGTGAAGCTCGAGCGCGGCGAGGTGTCGCGGCTCGGCGAGGAGTCCGACGGGCGGCGCGCGGCGCTCACCGCGGGCGAGGCCGACCTCGAGGTCCTGCGCGGCGAGGCGCACGGCGCCGAGGCGCTCCTCGAGGAGGCGAGCAACGGGAACTTCGCGGCCGAGAACGCGGTCCGCGCGGAAGAGGCCGCGATCGAGCGCGCCAAGGACCGGCTGTCGTCGCTCGCGAAGCGCGAGGCGCAGGCCGAGGCCGAGATCGCCGAGATCCGCACCCACCAAGCCACGCTCCGGCACGAGCTCGACGGCGTCGCCGCCGAGGCGCTCGTCCTCGCCAGCGAAGAGGCGGACGGCGCGGGCGTGCTCGCGACCGAGGACGACAAGCTCTCGGGCCTCGTGCGCGAGGCCGAAGCCGCGGATCTCGCGGTCGCGGGCGCGCGCTCCGCGATCGCCCAGGCGCAGACCGAGATCGCCGGCGCCGAGGCCAAGCTCGAGGGCTTCGAGCGGCGGCGCGCCGAGATGGAGACGCGCCGCGAGCGCCTCACGACCGAGCGCGACGAGCTCGAGACGCAGCGCATGGAGCACTCCGCGCGCGCGGCCCAGCTCGCGCTCGGCCTCGACGACCTCCGCTCGGGCCGGGTGTCGTCGGTGGAGGAGCGCCAGCGGCTCGAGGAGGAGCTCGGGCAGCTCAAGGAGGACATCGTCGGCAGCGATCGCGCGCTCGACGAGGCCAAGCAGGAGCTCTCCCGCGCCCGCTCGCGGCTGCACGCGCTCCAAGAGGTCGAGGCGCGCCTCGACGGCGTCGGCGCGGGCACGAAGCAGCTC
>JAEUKG010000695.1 GCA_016794325.1 Myxococcales bacterium
GAGCGCGCGCGGTGCGCGACGCCACCTCCATCATCGCCGTCCGCACCCGGGCCGCCGGCCGCGCGGCTCCGCCGCCCGCCGCCCGGGCGGTGCCCGCGAGCTCGTCGAGGAAGGCCTCGAGCGGCGCGAGGTCGCCCTTCACGAGGAAGCGCGCCCCCGACAGCTCGGCCACGCGGCGGTACTCCGGGTCGTCGTGGCCGGTGAGGAGCGCGATGGGGGCGCCGGGATCGCGGAGCTCGGCCCGCACCACGAGCGCGAGGCCGCCCAGCGGCGCGGCCTCGCCGAGGTTCACGTCGAGGAGGTATCCGTGGAGCGCGACCGCGGAGTCGAGGAGCGCGGCCGCCCCCGCGAACGAGCTCGCGGCGAGGACGCTCAGGCCGCGCCGGCGCAGGAGGCGGACGATCCCGGTCTCGCCCCCGAGCTCGTCGTCGACGAAGAGGAGGCGCCGCTCGGGCGGCTCCGCCGCGGGCGCGCGGCTCGTCACCACAGCACCCCCGGGTTCAAGATCCCGCCGGGGTCGAGCGTGGCCTTGACCGCCCGCAGAGCGTCGCCGAAGAGCGGCGCCCGCTCGCGCTCGTGGTGCTCGCGGTGGGTGCGGCCGACGGCGTGGTGATGGGTGATCGTCCCGCCCCCGGCGACGATGGCGTCCATCGCCGCCCGCTTGATCTCGCGCCACGCTTCGATGGCCTCCCCCGCCGGCGCGCCCACGAAGGTGTAGTAGGGGGCCGGCCCGTCCGGATAGACGTGGGTGAAGCGGCACGACACGACGCCGCCGCCCGAGGTGCGCGCGAGGGCGTCTTTGGTCGCGCGCACGATCGACTGGTGCAGCGCGTCGAAGCGGTCCCAGGTGCACGCGGTCTCGAACGTGTCGGCCACGAGGCCCATCCCCACGAGCGCGCTCTGCATGTAGGGTGCATCGAAGAAGGCGCGGCGCCACGACGCCTCGGCGCCGGCGGCGCGCTCGTGGGTGCGCTCGCCGGCCTCGGCGGTGAGGGGCCCGACGCGGCACTCCCCGCCGTGGGCCGCCGCGATCGCGACCGCGCGCTCGATCCAAGGGCCGAGCGGGTGGTCCGCCGACTCGAACGCCAAGAGCAGGACGCTCGTGCCGTCGAGGGCGACCTCGTGGAGCATCGCCTCGCGCGCGTCGAGGAGCCGGCAGTTGGAGGGGAAGAGCCCGCTCTGGGCGATCGCGCGGGTGGCGTCGACGGCGGCGGCGTGCTCACGGAAATGGACCGACGCCGACGCCCGGAAGCGCGGAGCGGCGAAGACCCGCATCCACGCGGAGGTGATGACGCCGAGGGTGCCCTCGGATCCGAGGAACAGGCGCTCGGGGCTCGGGCCGGCGCCCGACGCCGGCAGCCGCCGCGTCTCGATCGCGCCGCGGGGGCACAGGACGCGCACGCTCTCGACCAGGTCGTCGATGTGCGTGTACACCGTCGCGAAGTGCCCGCCGGCGCGGGTCGCGATCCACCCGCCGAGGGTCGAGTGCTCGTAGCTCTGGGGGAAGTGGCGGAGCGAGAGCCCGCGCGGCTCGAGCGCGGCGTCGAGCGCGGGGCCCGACGCCCCGGCCTCGATGCGCGCCGCCCGCGACACCTCGTCGATCTCGAGCACCCGCGAGAGGTTCGCGAGGTCGAGCGTCGCCCGGCCCGCGAAGCGGGGATCGCGCCGGTGCTCGACCCCGCCGACGACGCTCGTGCCGCCGCCCCAGGGCACGAGCGCGTAGCGCGCGCGGTCGCACGCCTCGATCGCGATCGCCACCTCGTCCTCCGAGCGCGGGGTGATGACGAGGTCGGGCGCCGCCGAAAAATCGCCGGCGAAGCCCCGCGCGATGTCGGGGTAGGCGCGGCCCCAGGTGTGCCTCGCGCGCGACTCGCGGTCGGCGGAGGCGAAGGCGCGCACCGCGTCGGGGATGGGCGCCTCGGGCTCGGGCACGCGCGCTGCCGCGAGGGGCGTCGCCTCGCGGGGCGCGACCGGCTTCCCGAGCACGAACGCGACCCGCTCCGCGAGGGCCCGCTGCTTCCCGGCGTCGGGGAGCCTGTCCTCGTAGCCCCACGCCCAGTGCGAACGCGCGCGCATGGGTCGAGGGTAAGCTATGTTGAGGCGCGCATGGGCCACGACGTCACCCTCGAGCACCGGCGACCGCGGAGCCAGGCCGAGAAGCTCGTGGTGCGCGTCTCCCGCGCCGCCCCCGCGAGCCCGGGCGACGACGGCAAGGCGCTGGCGCTGCCGCTCGGCGAGGCCGCGGCCATCGGCAGCGCCGACGACGCCGACCTCGCCCTCGGCGACCCGGCGGTGAGCCGCTACCACGTCGAGCTCGTGCCCGGCCCCGAGGGCGTCGAGGTCCGCGATCTCGGCAGCAAGAACGGCACGTTCGTCGGCGCGATGCGGGTCGACCACGCGTGGGTGCCGAGCGGCGCCGAGATCTCGGTCGGCGCGACGACGCTCGTGGTCGAGGCCGTCTCCGAGCGCGCGCCGCTCGCCGGCGTCCCCGACGTGCCGGGCCTGGTCTGGGCGAGCCAGGCCATGCTCCAGGTGGTGCGTGCAATCTACAAGTATCGCGACTTCGCGGGAGCGATCCTGGTCACCGGCGAGACCGGGACCGGCAAGGAGGTGGTCGCGGAGGGCCTGCACGCGCTGTCGTCGCGCCGCGCCGCGCCCCTCGTCACCGTCGACTGCGCGTCGCTGCCGGCGACGCTCGCCGAGAGCGAGCTCTTCGGTCACGAGCGCGGCGCCTTCACCGGCGCCGACCGGCGTCACCTCGGGGCGTTCGAGCGCGCGAGCGGCGGCACAGTGTTCCTCGACGAGGTGGGCGAGCTGTCGCCCGTGCTCCAGGCGACGCTCCTCGGCGCGCTCGAGCGCAAGCGGTTCCGGCGCGTCGGCGGCGAGGCCGAGATCTCGGTCGACGTGCGCGTGATCTGCGCAACGAACCGCGACCTGCGCGCCGAGGTCAACCGCGGGAGCTTCCGCGCCGATCTCTACTACCGGGTCGCGGGCGCCAAGATCGCGATCGCGCCCCTGCGCGACCGCCCCGACGACATCGAGCCCCTCGTTCGTCACTTCGCGCGCGAGGCGGCGGGGGCGGAGCTCGCGCTCTCGGAGGCCGATCTCGCGGTGCTGCGGGGCCGCCACTGGGGCGGCAACGTCCGCGAGCTCCGCGCGTTCGTCGAGCGCGCCATCGTCGAGGGATCGGCGGCGGCGGCGCTGGACCTCGAGGCCCCCGCCGTCGCGTCGCCGCCGGCGCGCGGCCCCCGATCGAGCGGCGCCGCCGAGCCGCCGTCGGCCGAGGCCACCCCCCGCTACCGCGACGCCCGGGCGGAGGCGATCGCCGCGTTCGAGCGCGACTACGTCACGCGGCTCATCGAGGCGGCCGCGGGCAACGCGAGCGAGGCCGCCCGCCGCGCGCAGATGGACCGGCCCTACCTCCTGCAGCTCCTGCGCAAATACGGGCTGCGCTGAGGGTCGCCCGCGTGCCCTCCGCCCGCGTGATCCTCGCCGCGGCTGGCCTCTTCGCCGCGCTCGTGCGGGTCGCGTACGTGATCGCGCTCCCCGATCTCGACGGCGACGCCTACGGCCACTTCCACATCGCCGGCGTCGTCGCCCGGCACCCGACGCACCTCGCCGTCCACTGGGTGTGGCTCCCCGGGCACCACTTCGCGCTCGCGGCGCTGCGGGCGCTGGGGGTGGGGATGACCGGCGCTCGCCTCGGCAACGCGCTCCTCCAGACGGCGGGGCCGTTCTTGCTGGCGGCCTACGCGCAGGCCGGCGACGCCCGCGCGCGGCCGCCGCGGTCGCTCTCGCGAGAGGCGTATTTCGCCGCGCTCGCGTGGACGTCGTGCGCGCTCCCCAACGTGGAGGGCACGACGGCGCTCTCGGAGGTCCCGTTCACCCTCCTCGTCCTCGGGGCCGCGCTCGCGCTCGACCGCGAGCGCGCCTTCGCGGCCGGGCTCCTCCTCGCGGCCGCGGCCACGCTCCGCTACGAGGCGTGGGTGATGAC
>JAEUKG010000709.1 GCA_016794325.1 Myxococcales bacterium
CGCGCGTCGATCTCCTGGGAAAAGCGCGCCGCGGGGCCCGGGCGCGGGTGCGACGCGTTCGTCGCACGCGACGCCGCGGGCGCATCGCGCGGCCGCGGATCCGTGGAGTTTTGCGCGGCATGCGCCTTGCGATGCCGCTCCGCATGTTCGCGAAGACCCTCCTCTTCCTCGCCCTGTTCGGCGGCGCGGCCGCGGCGGTCGCCTGCGCCCCGGTCGACGACGCCCCGACCTGCTCGACCGGCGGCTACGTCTTCTGTCGCTGTGCGAACCGGGCCAAAGGGACGAAGAAGTGCGTGGATGGGCACCGCTTCACGGAGTGCAAGGTCGAGGGCCGCATCGCGTGCGTCGGCGGCGAGGTCCCCGATCCCGACACCGGCGTCGCGGTGACCGATCCGACGAGCGACACGCTGTCGGGCGGCACGACGGACGCCCCGCCCGACGGGGGCGTCGCCGCCAAGTGCGGTGACGGCAAGATCGATCCCGGCGAGGCCTGCGACGATCCTCCCTCGGCGAACCGCTGCGATCCGAAGACCTGCCGCGCGGTCGTCGGCGGCGCGTCGGCGGGCGGGCGGTGCCCG
This sequence comes from Myxococcales bacterium, assembly GCA_016794325.1. Classification (GTDB taxonomy): domain Bacteria; phylum Myxococcota_A; class Polyangia; order Polyangiales; family Polyangiaceae; genus SXNL01. The sequence continues at coordinate 579 of JAEUKG010000709.1, forward strand.
GGCGATCTCGTCCACGCCTGGGCGAGCTCGGTGACGATCGATCTCGACACCGACACGCTCGCCAGCACCGTCCCGTCGCTCACCGCGTGCGGCGACACGCCGGGCAACGACTTCGTCGTCCAGGTCATGCCCCACAAGACGGGCCACATGTCGATCGCGTGGGTGAGCAAGGCGGCGCGCAGCGGCGCCGGCGGCCTGCCCGTCGTCGCCGTGCTCGAGACCTGCCCGATCGCCGGCGTCGCCGTGAAGGCGAACGCTTGCAAGACCGCGGGCGTGAGCGACCTCACCGTGGACGTGGTCGACGGCAGACCCGTCTGGCTCGTGTTCGACGCCAAGGACGCGCACGCCGACATCAACGTCGTCGCGACGCTCCAGATTCGCTGAGGAAGCCCGATCCGAACCAGACCGAGGAGACCAAGACCATGAACCGTTCGTTCCTTCGCATCGCGTCGTTCATCGCCGTCATCGCGCCCGTGTTCGCGTGCGGTGGCTCGTCCTCGGACATCGTCGGGGGCGGTGACGTCGTCGGCGGTGGTGCGGGGCTCCCTGCCGACGCCGACTCGATCGACGCGTACCTCCACTCGCTCGAGTTCCCCCCGCTGCCGGCGCCGTCGTCCTCGAGCCAGCCCGTCCCCTACTCGGAGCAGTACCCCGAGCGCCTCGCGACGGAGCAGGGGATCATGCGGTGCACCTACACGCGCAAGACGGGGGTCGCGCTGCTCGAGGAGATCGTCAACTACAACCCCAACGCGGGCGCGATCTTCCCGGGGGCGCTCATCCAGCGCAAAGGGATGGAGAACGGGACCCCGACGCCCATCCCCCTGCCCCGCGCGCCGATGAAGATCGCGATGGACACCGTGAACGCGGGCGGCAACGTCACGACGATCGTGGACGACTTCGACGCCGCGAGCGTGCAGTCGGCGATGAACAAGCTGCTCACCGAGGGCCAGCTCCAAGGGGCGGGCGGCGTCGCGTTCACGATGCAGCAGATCACCTCCGACGCCGACCTCGCGTCCCACCTCTCGCTCGACGCGAAGGGGAGCATGTTCGGCGTCAGCGTGGAGCTCAAGGGCAAGGTGGAGAAGAGCCTCAGCCAGAACAAGGCCGTCTTCCTCATGAAGCTCACCCAGCGCTACTACACCGTCTACGTCCCGCCGCCCGACCGGCCGTCGCGCATCTTCGCGTCGAACGTCACCTTGGACGACGTGAAGCGCTTCGCCTACGGCGACAACATCCCGGCGATCGTGAGCGCGGTCACCTACGGCCGGTACGTCAACGTCGTCATCACGATGTCGAAGGAGAGCGGGTCGCTCTTCGCGGGGGGCTCGGTCTCGATCAGCAAGGGAGGCAACTCCGCCTCGCTCGACGCGAGCCGCCAGGACTCGTTCGCGAAGACCCAGCTCGACGTCGAGGCGTTCGCGCGAGGTGGCGACGAGGGCGCGGCGCTCCAGCTCAACGGGGCCACCAGCGGCCAGGAGCTGATCGACCGGCTCAACGTCTTCCTCGCCAAGACGTCGACGTTCGACGGGAAGACGGCGGCGGTCCCGCTCGGGTGGCAGGCCCGGTCGCTCAACACGCTCGAGATCTCCAAGGTCGCCCTCGCGACCGACTTCGTCCTCCCCGACTGCCAGCTCAACCCGGCGAGCTTCTCCGTGAAGGGGCAGGGGATCGCCCTCGCCGGCGCCAAGGCGCCCGAGACGGGCTCCGAGCCCCAAGGCCCGCTCTGCGACCTCTACCTCTGGACGTGCGTGGGGACCGACGCCGAGTGCCGCGACGACAAGGAGCGCCCCGTCATCGGCGCCCCGGGGCTGACGTCGAAGGTGACCGACAACAAGCGGCGCTATACCGTCGTGTATACTGGCCAGAACTGCCGCCTCGCGCCCGTCGACCCCGCGCCGCACATGGCGAAGGCGAAGCTCGACGAGGTCCTCGTCGCCCGGAGCAGCTCGGTGTTGGTCGGCTTCTCGAGCGTGCGCAACGCGTCGCACTGGTGCGGCGGCCACAAGGCCAACGGCAAGTGCGACAAGGAGCGCGACGACGCCGGCTCCATCTCGGAGGACGCGCGCCGCGTGAGCTGGAAGCCCGGCTGGGATCCGGCTCTGCCCACGACGATGGTGCTCTCGAGCCCGATCGCGAGCGGCGGGCACGGCTCGGTGACGCTCGAGCTCGCCGAGGTCGCGAAGCCGAAATGATCACTCGCCGCGGGCGCGAGCCTTGATCCGCTGCAAGTGCCGCCGTGCGATGCCCGACGCGGCGGCGGCACGCGAGACGTTGCCGCCGTGCTCGGCGAGCGCGCGCTCGATGTATCGACGCTCGAGCTCGTCGAGCACCCGCTGGCGCGCCTCGGGCCAGGGGACGTTCGACGCGAGGACGCCCTCGAGGAAGCCCGCGCCGTCGCCGACGGGCGCCGGCTCGGCGTCGCCCGCCGCGGACGGCGGATCGCGGTGGACGTCGTCCCCGAGGGCGATGACCCTCGCTACCGCGTTTCGCAGCTCGCGGACGTTGCCGGGCCAGGGGGCCGCCTCCCACCGGGCGAGGAGGGCGGCGGAGGGGGCGCCCTCGCCTCCGAGCGTCGCCCAGAAGTGCCGAGCGAGGACCGCGACGTCGCCCGCTCGCTCGCGCAGCGGCGGCAGCTCGACGCGCCCGACGGCGAGCCGGTGGAAGAGGTCGTCGCGGAAGCGCCCCTCCTGGACCTCACGGTCGAGATCGCGCCGCGTCGCGCACAGGATCCGCACGTCGACCCGCAGGCTCTTGTCGCCGCCGACGCGGCGAACCTCGCCCCGCTCGAGCGCGCGGAGGAGCTTCGCCTGGAGCGCGAGCTCGAGGTCGCCGATCTCGTCGATGAGCAAGGTCCCCTTGTGGGCCTGCTCGAACACGCCGCGCCGCTGCGCCGCGGCCCCGGTGAAGGAGCCCCGCTCGTGACCGAAGAGCTCCGACTCGATCAGGTTCGGCGGGACGGCGGTGCAGTCGAACACCACGTAGGGCCCGCTCGCGCGGGGGCCCTCCTCGTGCAGGGCCTCGGCGAGGACCTCCTTGCCGGTCCCGGTCTCGCCCTCGATCAACACCGGCACCGCCGCGAGCGCCAGCTTGTGACACAAGGGATAGATGCGCCGCATGGCGCGGCTCTCGCCGCGCATTCGGCCGAAGCCGGTCGCGAAGGGGACCTCCGGGTTCTTCCCCTCGGGGTCGTACACCACGCCGAGCGTGGTCGATCCGATGCGGATCGTCTCGCCCCCACCGAGCCACGCCTCGCGCACCGCGACGTGGTCGACGACGGTGCCGTTGCGCGAGCCGAGGTCGACGACCGAGAGGCGGTTGCCGACGAGCTCGAGCGCGAGGTGCCGGCGCGAGACCTCGCGGTCCTCGAGCCGGAGGTCGCACGCGTCGGAGGTGCCGACGAGGAGCCTCCCCGGCGTCCCCCCATCCATCACCGCCGTGGTCCCGGCTCGCGGGCCGTCGAGCACCGTCACCCGGAACGTCCCGTCCGGGAACTGCGCCTGCCCGCCCCTTCGAAGAAGCGTGCGGATCTCGCTGTCGTCTCCCGAATCCACGGTTGCTCCAGGCGTGTTGCGGTGGCTCGATGATGGTGCGAAAATTCTCGATCGGATCCGGCTCGCCGCAGCTCCCCCCGATGCTCGAGGGAGACTACGTGGACGTCGGTTCTACCACATCCATGCCCGAACCCCTCCAGCTCGGCCGCTACGTGCTCTACCACGAGATCGCGCACGGCGGGATGGCGACCATCTACCTCGGGCGCCAGCAGGGAGCCGTGGGCTTCTCGCGGACCGTCGCCATCAAGCGGCTGCACCCGCACTACGCGAGGGACCCCTCCTTCGTGTCGATGTTCCTCGACGAGGCGCGCCTCGCGGCCCGCATCCAGCACCCGAACGTGGTGGCGACGCACGACGTCGTGACCACCAAGGGCGAGCTCTTCCTCGTGATGGAGCACGTCACCGGCGTGAGCCTGTCGGTCCTCCTGCGGCTCACCGATCAGCCGCCGGACCTCGCGGTCGCCTCGGCCATCGTCACCGACGGCCTCCACGGGCTCCACGCCGCGCACGAGGCGCGCAACGAGAGCGGCTTGCCCCTCGAGATCGTGCACCGCGACATCTCGCCGCAGAACATCCTCGTGGGCGTCGACGGCGCGGCGCGCCTGCTCGACTTCGGCGTCGCCAAGGCCGCGAATCGCTTCCACTCCACCGGTGACGGCGCGGTGAAGGGCAAGCTCCCCTACATGGCGCCCGAGCAGCTCCGCGGCCAGCGGGTCGACCGGCGCACCGACGTGTACGCGATGAGCGTCGTGCTCTGGGAGACGCTCACGCGCACGCGGCTCTTCGAGGGCAACAACGAGGGCGCGATCGTGGAGCAGGTGCTCTTCCGCGACATCCAGCCGCCGAGCTCGCTCGCGCCCGCCGTCCCCCCGGCGCTCGACGCGCTCGTGATGCGCGGCCTGGCTCGGGATCCGAAGGCGCGCTTCCAGAGCGCGCGCGAGATGGCGCTCGCGCTCGAGGCCTGCGTGCGGCCCGCCCTCCGCAGCGAGGTCGCGACGTGGGTCGCGGCGGTGGCGGCGGCCGACATCGAGCGCCGGACGCGTGAGGTCGCAGAGGTCGAGAGCGCCGCCGAGACGCGCACCTCGCTCGAGGACGTGCTCGAGGAGCTCGAGGCGCCGTCGAGCACGCGCCCCGTCGTCGGCGCACCGTCGCCGCGTCGCTTCTCCGTCGACGCCGAGACGGCGCCGGCGCTCGCCCCGGCGCCCACGTCCGCGCCGGCGCTCGTCCAGGCGCCGCCCGACGCCCGTTCGCCCGCACGTCCGCTCCGCTACCTGGGGCCAGGCGTTGCTGCCGTCCTCCTGCTCGGACTACTCTTCGGAGCATGGCGGATCGCTCGAACGGCGCGCGCGTCGGAGGAGGCGACGACCGGTCGCGCCTCGGCGAGCGCGACGACCTTGGAGCCGGCGCCCCCGACGGCGAGCGCCGCCCCCGCCGCGAGCTCCGCGGCGCCGCCGGCAGCGAGCTCCGCGATCGGAGCCGCGCCCTCGACCGCCGCGCCGCCGTCGCCGACCTCGAGCAACACGGCGCCGCGGCCGAAGCCGACGCTCGCCGCGCCGTCGCCGAGCGCGCCGAAGGTCGACTGCTCGACGAAATACGTGGTGACGCCCGAAGGCAAGCGCATCTACAAGCGCGAGTGCCTTTGAAGGTGGCCCGCGCCCTCGCGGCGATCGTCGCGGTCGCGCCGCTCCTCGCCTCCGCGCCCGCGCTCGCGGCGGACGAATGCCCGGACGTCGCCGAGGCGGGCCAGGATCTCCGCGCGAAGAACCGGCTGCTCGACGCGCGCAAGGCGTTCATCCGGTGCTCGGCCGAGGGCTGCCCCGGGGTGGTGCGCGCGGACTGTCGCCGCTGGCTCGACGAGGTCGACGCGCTCGTGCCGTCCCTCGTCGTCGCCGCTCGGCGCGACGGCAACGACGTCGTGGACGCTCGCGTCACGATCGACGGCAAGCTCGTCGAGCTGGGCCGCCCCATCGAGCTCGACCCGGGCCCGCACGTCGTGCGCGCGACGCGCGCGGACGGGACCGGCGCCGTCGAGCAGGACGTCCTCGTCTCCGCGGGAGCGAAGGGTCGCAACGTGGTCCTCGAGCTCGGCGCCGGCAAGCCGTCGACGCGCGCTCCAGCCGCGCCCGAGGCTCCGCCGCCCGACAAGCCGTCGCTGGTGGGGCCCTTGGCGGCGGCCGGCGTCGGCGTCGCCGGGCTCGCGGTCTTCGGGATCTTCCAGGGGCTCGGTCGCGCCGGGATCTCCGACCTCGAGAACAGCTGCGACCGCACGAAGTCCTGCACCGCATCCGACATCGATCCCGTCCGCACGCAGTTCACCGTGTCGGCGGTGGGCCTCGGCGTCGGCGCGGTCGGGCTCGTGGTCGGGGGGGTCTGGTATTTCGTCGCCGGCCGCAGCGCCTCCGCCGGAGCGCCGCCCTTGACGCTCCGATTCTGAGCCGCTCGCCGCGCGTCGAGGTCGCCGTCAGAGCGCGACGCGCCACGACGACGTGTCGCCGTGGTCGAGGATCTCCACGCCGCGCTCGGCGAGCTCCTTGCGGATCGCGTCCGAGCGCTGAAAATCCTTGTTCTTTCGCGCCTCCGCGCGCTCCTTGAGGCGGCCGTCGACGAACGCCTCGTCGAGCTCGCGGAGCTTCATGCGACGCAGCTTGGTGCGCGCGAAGAAGTCGGCGGACGAGGCCTGCATGAGGCCGAGCGGCGCGCACGCCTCGTCGAGGGCGCGCACCGCGGCGCGCGCGAGCGCCTGCATCTTGGCTTGCCCGGCGGGATCCTTCTTGAGGCGCCCGACCTGGGTGGCGATCTCGTTGCCCGCCTTCGCGAGCTCGGCGAGGACGCCGAGCGCGACCGGGGCGTTCAGGTCGGAGTCGAGCGCTGCGAGGACCTTGTCCTTGGCCTCGGACACGATCTTCGCGTGCGGTGAGGGCGCGTCGGTGCTGGGCTCGCCCGCGCCGCCGGCGAGCACGAGCGCCTCGCGCGTCGTGTAGAGGTACTCCGCGCGCCGCTCGGCGTCGTCGACGCCGGGGAAGACGACGCGGCCGTCTTCGCGCTTGTCGACGTCGAAGCCGAGGGGGCCTCGGTAGTGCGTGCCGAGCAAGAAGTAGCGGAAGCCCTCGGGGTCGTTCTTGGCGAGGACGTCGCGGATGGTGACGAAGTTCCCGAGCGACTTCGACATCTTCTCCTTGTCGACGCTCAGGAACCCGCCGTGGAGCCACACCTTGGCGAAGTCGGGGCCGTGCGCGGCCTCGCTCTGGGCGACCTCGTTCTCGTGGTGGGGGAAGATGAGGTCCATGCCGCCGGCGTGGATGTCGAAGTGCTGGCCGAGATACTTCTCGGCCATCGCGGAGCACTCGATGTGCCAGCCAGGCCGCCCGTTGCCCCAGGGGCTCGGCCAGCCCCACGCGCCCTCGGCGCCCTTCCACAGCGCGAAGTCGAGGGGGTCGCGCTTGACCTTCTCGTCGACCTCGACGCGCGCGCCCGAGAGCAGATCGTCGATCTTGCGGTGCGAGAGCTTGCCGTACGGCGGGAAGCTCCGGACGGCGAAGTAGACGTCGGTGCCGACGTCGGTCTTCACCGCGTAGGCGTGGCCCTTGGCGATGAGCGACTCGACGAGGGCGACGATCTCGGCGATGTGGGTCGAGACCTTCGGCGCGTGGGTGGGCGCGAGGCAGCCGATGGTTCGGAGGTCGGCGTCGACGAGGTCGTTCATCCGCGCCGAGAGCGCGAGCGGCTCCTCGCCGAGCTCCTTGGCGCGGTTCAGGATCTTGTCGTCGACGTCGGTGACGTTCTGGACGTGCGTGACCTCGTGCCCGCGCGCCCGGAGGTGCCGCACGAGCACGTCGAAGCTCGTGTAGGTGCGGCCGTGGCCGGCGTGGGCCCAGTCGTAGGTGGTGACGCCGCACACGTAGACGCCGACGTGTCCGGCCCGCAGGGGGGCGAGCTCTTCCAGGCGCTGCGTGAGGGTGTTGTAGAGACGAATGGTCATGAGGTCCCGGGACGCTCATGATATCAAATCTCGGGCCCGATGCCTCCCCGCGCGGCGATCTTCACCCTCGCGCTCGTGCTCCAGGCGCTGCACGCGCTCGGGTGCGCCTCCGCGCCCAAGGAGGGCTTCGACGGCTCTGTATACCGAAAGGGCCAGGTCGCCTTCCAGGTGCCACCGCCGCCCCCCGACTGGCGCCCGATCGCGCTCAAGCAGGCGGCGTTGAGCTACCGCGACCCGGCCCACGACGCGTCGATCCTCCTGAACGCGCGCTGCGGGCCGCTCGAGCAAGACACCCCGCTCGTCGCCCTCACCAACCACCTGCTCATCGGCACCACCGAGCGCGACGTCCGCGCGCAGGAGGTGGAGCCCCTCGACGGGCGCGAGGCGCTCCACACCCAGGTGGTGGCCAAGCTCGACGGCGTCCCGCTCTTCTTCGACGTGTTCGTCCTCAAGAAGGACGGCTGCATCTACGATTTCGTGTATTTTGCACCGAGTGAGCGCGGCCCGGACGGGGCGGGGCCGTTCCGCGCGCTCGTGCGCGGCTTCCGGACGATGCCCGGCTCGGGGGCGAGGTCGTCATGAGCGCCGGGCAGCTCCACTGGGCGGCGAACGTCATCGAGCAGGTCGGCGAGGTCGCGTCGCTGTCGTGGAAGGCGCTCCGGCAGGTCGCGCGGCGCCCGTTCGAGACCCAGAGCCTCCTCCACCAGATGGAGGCGCTCGGCGTGCGGTCGCTCGGCATCGTCACCGTCACCAGCGTCTTCATCGGGATGGTGATGACCATCCAGTTCGCCTTCGGGCTCCGGCGCTTCGGGGGCGTCGAGTACATCCCGCGGGTGATCGTGCTCTCGTTCTTGCGGGAGCTCGCCCCCACGCTCACCGCGGTGATCGTCGGCGGGCGCATCGGCAGCGGCATGGCGGCCGAGGTCGGGGCGATGAACGTCACCGAGCAGGTCGACGCCATCCGCGCCCTCGGGGCCGACCCCACCAAGAAGCTGGTCGTCCCGCGGGTGGTCGCGGCGGTGCTCATCATGCCGCTCCTCAGCGTCTACGCGCTCGTGCTCGGCACGCTCGGGTCGATGTTCGTGTGCCACTTCCAGTTCGACATCCCGCCGTCGGCCTACCTGCGGAGCTCGATCGAGGTGGTGCGCATCAGCGACTTCGTCAGCGGGCTCGCCAAGACGCCGTTCTTCGGGTGGCTCATCGCGATCATCGGCTGCCACTTCGGCCTCCGGACCGCGGGCGGCACCGAGGGCGTCGGGTTGTCGACGACGCGCACCGTCGTCGCGGTCTCGATCGCGATCCTCACGGCGGACCTCGTGCTCACCAAGGCCCTCCTCTGGGTGATGGCCTCGTGAAGCGGCCCTTCGGCGGAGCGCGGCTCGCCGCGGGCGCGGCCGCGGCGCTGACGGCGCTCCTTGTCGTGTGCATGATGCATGCGT
>JAEUKG010000731.1 GCA_016794325.1 Myxococcales bacterium
GGCGCGTCGAGCTCCGGCTCGAGCGGGCCCGGCGCGTCGAGCTCCGGCTCGAGCGGCCCAGGCGCGTCGAGCTCCGCCTCCTCCAGCTCCGGCTCCAGCTCCGGCGCGAGCGGCTCAGGCTCCTCCAGCTCCGGCTCCAGCTCCGGAGGCGGTGCGCCTCCCGACGGCGGTTGCTCCGCCGGCTCCGGGCCGCCCGGCGCCGCCCTCGGCGGCACCCTCTTCTTCGCGCTCGTCTTCCTCCGTCGCGCGCGGCGCTCGCCGCGCGCGCGGCGAGAGAAGGAACATCGCGCTACTTCGCGATCTTGACGTTGGGCAACGGAACGAATCCCGAGCCGAGCTTCTGCTGGTTGCCCTCGAAGCGCGTGTCGGTGGTGACGAGAACCTGGTTCGGGCCCGCGGCCTCGGGCGCGCCCGAGACCTCGGCGAGCTGCGAGTCCCCTTGGACGTGCAGGCCGACCTCGTTCTTGACGATGCGCGACCGCTCGATCACCGCGCGGACGTTCTGGAACGCGAGGCCGACCCGCGCGTTGTCGAGGACGTCGCAGTCGGAGATGCGCAGGCTCGCGCGGTCGAGACCGATGAGCCCATGCCCATAGAGGCCGCCGTTCTTCTCGGGGATCGAGCCGCGGAGGACGCTCTGCGTGAGCTCCATGACCCCGCCCTCGCCCGCGGACGCGACGGCGTAGCCGCGGTTTCCCGCGAGCGTCGTCTTCGAGGCGTGGACGACGCCGCCCGAGACGAGGCCCGCGCCGTTCGCCCCGTCGGCAGCGGGCTGGGTGTCCTTGATCACGCACGACTCGAGGGTGAAGTCGCAGCGGTGACCCTCGGGGCTCTCGGTGTTCGAGGTGTACACCCCGACGTCGGAGGCCTCGACCACCGCGCTCGCGACGAGCTTGGCGCGCCCGCCCTGCCGACCGAACACCCCGGCGCTGGACGTGCGCCGGACGAGGAGGTGATCGGCCTCGAACGTGGCCTCGCCGCCTTGGCCGTCGGTGACGACGCCGTCGGTCGCGCAGCGCTGCACGGTGGAGTCGCGCGCGACCATGAGGCCGCCCTGCTGGACGTCGAGGCCGCGACCGAGCTGGTCGATCTTCTTCACGTCGGTGACGAGCGAGCGGGTGATCTCGACCGACGTGCCGCGATCGACCGAGAAGACGCCGTAGTAGTAGGCGCGCGCGACCAGCCCGTCTTCGAAGACGACCCGAGCGCCGCGCTGGGCGCCGACGCCGACGCCGAACCCGCCCTTGTCGCTGGGCCGGGTGTCGACGACCGCCGTGCGCCTCACCTCGACCAGCGTGCCTTTGCCGATCGCGCCGAGCGCGACCTCGCGGTTGTCGGACAGCACCGAGTCCTCGAGCACGAGCTTCGAGCCCCCTTGGGCCTCGACGCCGTGGCCGCCCGACCCGGACGCGTCCTCGACCGTGTCCCGCACCACGACCCGCACGAGCTTGGCGGTCGCGCCTTGATCGACGGAGACGCCCTGGCCGACGTTGCCCGCGACGACCGAGTCGGTGAGCTCGAGGCTCCCCTGAGCGAGCGCGTCGACGGCGTGGGCGGTCGCGAGCGACGGCGTCACGCGCGAGACGACCACCCTCACCCCGGACACCGAGCTGCCGTCCCCCGCCACCGCGACGCCGATCTCGCGCGCGTCGACGATCGACGCGTCCGTCAAGGTGGCCTTCGCCCCGCGGTCGACCGAGACGCCCCAGCCGCGCACGTTCGCGACGGCGGGCGTCGTCGCGCGCACGACCCCCTGGGTGAGCGAGACCGTGGATCCGGCGCCGTCTGCGGCGAGGCCCATGTCTCTGTTCTTGTCGAGCACGACGCCCTCGAGCGTCAGCGAGCCCTTCGCCTCGGCGATCGCGCCGACGACGTGCCCCTCAATCGTCAGGCCGCGCGCCGTCACCGCGACGCCGCGCGCCGCGAGCCCGGGAGACGTGGCGCCCGCCGGGGCCACCAGGCGAACCGACGACGCGCAGCGCCCCGCGAGGGTCACCGCCTTCGTCGGCGCGAGGCTCTCCTCGTAGGCGCCGCTCTCGATCGCGACCGTGGCTCCAGGGGCCGCGACCGCGAGCGCCTCGCCGATGGTCCGCACGTGCGTCGCGTCGAGCTGCCCGGGCGCGAACGCGGCGTCGACGAAGACGGTCGCCGCGGGCGGAGGGAACGCGGCCGCGCAGTCGCCCACGGGCGCGCACGTCCCCTGGAACGCAGCCTCTCGCGTGGCCCCTGCACAGGCGCTCCTGGGCGCCGCGTCCACGCACACGCCGCGGCCGGCGTCGAAGCGCATGAAGCTCGGACACGTCGCGGTCGCCAGCTTCGCGCACACCTCGGCGCCGATGCGCGCGCGCGTCCCGGCCGGGCAATCGCCGGAGGGGAGCACCACGTCGCAGCCGATCCCGTCGGGGAGCGGCCGGAAGCCCGCGG